>NZ_MVAB01000001.1:0-300000 GCF_002026305.1 Vagococcus martis
TGGTTATCAGAATTTCCTCTCCAGTATGCTCCAGCAACAGATAATAATTTGAAGACTTGAATACGTCCTGTAGATGGCACATGCACCCCACGACATAAATCAACAAAGTCACCTTGCTCATAAACTGTAATCACTTCATCTTCTGGTAAGTCAGTAATTAATTCCACTTTATATGGGTCTTCTTTAAACAACTCTAAAGCATCGGCACGAGAAATTTCTTTGCGAACGATTGGGTTATTTTCTTTTACAATCGCCATCATCTCTTTTTCAATTTCTTCTAAGTTTTCTTCAGAGATAACATTTTCACCATTATCAGTGTCATAGTAAAACCCATTTTCAATCGCTGGACCTACACCAAAGTGGATGTTTGGATACAAGCGTTTCATCGCGTTTGCCATCAAGTGAGCTGTTGAGTGACGTAAAATTCCTAACGCATCTTCATGGTCTGGTGTCACGATTTCAATTGACCCATCCACTTCGATTGGTCGCTCTAAATCAATCAACTCACCGTTTAATTTACCTGCTAAGGCTTTTTTTGCTAAAGAATTGCTTATGCTTTTTGCAATATCTAATGTTGATGAGCCACTCTCAAATTCTTTGACAGCGCCATCTGGAAAAGTAATCTTAATCATACTATCGTCTCCTTTTAATTTTTTAAATAAAAAAAGCCCTAGTAAGTCATATTTGACCTACTAGGACGAATCATCGTGGTTCCACCTAATATTTAAGACATAAACCTATGTCTCCTCGAGCGTGTTAACGGTACGACCGGTCAAGTTTCAACCTGACTTTCGAAAGTGGTCAACACATGCACTTATCTGGAAAACTCTCAATTATGTTTTCCTCCCTGTCAGATAGCCCTCACATATCGGTGTCTTTCTCAACAATTATCTTTTATTTATCTACAGTTATATTTATAACACCTTTATAAATATAAAACAAGTACAAACAATTAATTTTTTAGTTTAAACGTTTTGGGTGCGACTTTTTTTATCACAATTAGCCCAATAGCCACATACAATAACGACACAATAGACAAGCCTAATGCATAGTAAAGTCCTGTTGTTTTTAGTTGTAAATTCATGTAGGCAAATAAATAAAAGACACCGTTCACTACTTTATAAATGGGGTTGATTACTTGAAAATCACTTGTAAAGGGTTGAAGGATATAATAAACAAATAATTCGTGAAACGAAAAAAGTAACGTCAGACTAATCATCACAAATAACACAAGTCCAATCAGATAGAGTGAGTTAAGCCCGACAACGACTAAATTAAAAACGATTAACCAAAATAATAACACACCATTCACCATACTGTTATACAAGAGGATTTTCTTAAATCTAGCAAAAAATCCACTTATAATGGCTTCTTTGGTTCGATAAAAAGGAAAACTTAACATTGAAAGATCACAATTCATAAATAAACTTTGAACCACACTTTTTCCAACTGATGTTAAATATAAAATGAAGAAAAGCGAAGGAACAAGTCGGTACATAAATGATTCTAATTCGCTCACATCAGACATGAATGGAAAAAATAGACTGGCTATCATTAAAGCGAGCCCTAGCACGCTGATGCTAATAACCTTAATCCACATTCCTCGACTGAGCCCTTTTTTAAAACGACTAAAAAATAACGCATTTAAGTAGGCATTACCTGACAAATCATCGAAATTCGCCTCTTCATCAATACTCATTTTTTTCGTTAAGCCAACACCTTCAGTAAAGTTTGTGGTTTTGTTTTTTAACTCTTTATCATCTGCTTCAAATGCATACATTGATGAGTTAACTTTCTTTTCAGCAACTAACGTAAAACGAGGATAAGACAAATAACTTTTGACTACTAACCAACTAGCTAGAATGTTAAACATAATCAGTCCTATTATGACCAATGGATTAGAAAACAAAAAATGCATCAAGGAAGCTAACTTTGTTAACAGGAGGACACTAACCAAGCCAAGCATTCCTACTAAAATCGCAACTTTCTTTACCCATGGATGCTTTTGAATAGTCAACGGTAAATCTATCAAAGACCATAATAATTGACTAAATAGATAAAGACTACTACCAAATAATGTCGCTAATACTACTGGTAGATGGTTCATCATACTCAGAAAAATTAACACAATTGTTGCGATGAACACATCCATACAAATAACGAGTAAATTCATTCTTTTCAAATGAGAGGATTTATTAATCCGAAAATTAGTGATAAATAACACATCTTTTTTATCAGGAATACTAAACAAGGAAGAAAATATTGGCAGATAAAAACCAAAAACAACTAGCCAAATATCAAAACTTGTTAATGATTGCTTGTCAAACGCAATAGTCGCTAAAAACGAACTAACGACAAACGGAATGATTCCTATTATAACTTTGATTGCTAGTGATATAGCGAATTTGATATATGTGAATACTTTTTTCAATGGATAATCTGCGTAGACCATTCCAACTGGGACGATTTTACCGATGAAAGGAATTCTACCAATAAAATATACCAAACCATTTATAAAGGTGGTTCCTTTAAATAACTGAAGGGACATATATTCCTTGAGAGTTGATTTCACATTATTCATCATTAGACTCACCTAATACTTCAGCTACTACTTCTTGCTTGTCACTGACCTCATCAGATAATAAAGAAACAATATCTGCTTCAAAACTGTTTGTATGAATTTTACTTGGATCAAATCCTGTTAGTTTCCCGTTATGTAAGACCACAATCTCATCACATAAATCTTGAGCTAACTGTAAAATATGAGTCGAGAAAATCACAACAGAGTCTTTTTTTATGGATAAAATCAATTCTTTCATTTCATGAGCTGCAACCACATCAAAACTCGTCAATGGTTCATCAAGTAACAAGACAGGTGGTTGAACCATCATGGTTGCAATCATTTGTACTTTATTTTTCATACCATGTGAATAGTCTTTTAATAAACGATGACGATCCTCTTTTTTAATGCCGACTTTTGCTAAGTACTCATCTGGCGTTCGAACGTTTAACATTTTTTCTTTATTCATATCGATAAAAAATTTGATAAATTCATAACCTGTCATAAAATCTGGCACTGTTGGAGTCGCATGAACTAACCCAACTTCTAAATCAGAAAAATCATGCTCTATCATGTCCTCTTTCAACTGAATCGTCCCTGAGTCAATGGATAAATCTTTTGATATACAATTAAAAAGTGTCGTTTTACCCGCTCCATTTCGACCTAATAATCCATATATTTTGCCTTTTTCAAATTGAAAACTCGCTTCATCTAAACTCGCTTTATCATCAAACTTTTTCACTACGTCTTGTATGATTAACTCCACTCAACCCACTCCTTTAATTTAAATGTCTTTATAGTATATCATAAAGTGATATACTATAAAATTAGTTGTCACAAATAATTTTACGTTCTATACTTGAATAAATATGTTAAAGAAAGATGGGATGATATGAAAATAGGTATTTTCGGTGCTGGTCATATGGGTAGTGCCATGATAAAAGGATGGGTTCAATCAAACGAAATTAAACCAGAGGATATTTTAGTTAAGGGTGGTCGTAGTAATACTGCAGAAGAGTTACAAAAAACGATTCCCTTTAAACTAACAGATCATGTAGCTGACTTTAATCAGGTAGATATTATTTTTTTAGCCGTTAAGACACCTATCATTTTGCCGGTGATTCATGAGTTAAAAAACTTTTTAAAATCTAGTATTCCTATTGTGTCAGTATCTGCAGGTGTGCCTGTTTCTGAGATGCAAGTCGCTTTGGGTGAAGCGTATCCTGTGGCTCAAGCCATTCCGAATACACCTGTACAAATCAATCAAGGTATCACGGGTATTGTTTATGCTGACTCAATCACTGACGCCCAAAAAGAGAGGATTCATCAATCACTTGCTATTTTAGGTATGGTGAAAGAAATTAGCGCTGATAACATTGATATTTTTGGTACATTAGCTGGGTGTGGCCCTGCATTTGTTGATGTCTTCATGGAAGCTCTAGGAGATGCGGCTGTTCTTCATGGCATGAACCGCGAACTGGCCTATGAGGTCGTTGCTAAGATGGTGAGTGGTGCAGCTAACCTTTTATCAGAGTCTAAAAAACATCCAGGTGAGTTAAAAGATGGGGTTACTTCTCCGGGAGGCACCACAATAAAAGGGGTTGTCGCATTAGAAAAAAACGGCTTTAGATATGCCGCTATCTCCAGTATTGATACTATTATGGAGTCGTATGAATAAAAAGACTATCCCAGAAAACCATGATGGTATCTGGGATAGTTTTAATCTACAGTGACTTCTTTATATAATTTTTTAAAATAAAATGCTCTAGCAATGAGATAATAGCTAATTTGGATAATTAAAAATATGCCTATTACCCAAAAGGCTGTAATTTGTAGTCCTTGCCCAAACATGGCGTACATTGATTTAAGTGCAACAATGCCATGAATAGAAGACACAATAATTGGTGTGAAAAATAAGATGGCCACTTGCCGATAGACAATACGTTTCATTTCTTTTCGACTAATCCCTAACTGATAAACAATTCGAAATTTTTCCGTATCCACTGACATATCACTATACAATCTAAAATATAAAAAACTACCCGCCGAAACAAAAAAGATCGCCCCTATAAAAAAACCAACAAATAAGACGGGTGTGTATATATCTGTGATTGATTGCATAATAAGTGCCTTACTTTGTAGCCCTTGTATATCCGATAACCGACTTGCCACATGCACTTGTTTGTCGCGTGTTTTCTTATCGGCTAACCAACCAATTTCTTGTTGTTCACCGTATTGATCAATAAAGGCTCGATATGCCTCTTTTGGTACAACATAAACATTTTGAAATCCTGGAATGACTTCTTTTTTTACTTGTATTGACTCCACAGATAGACTCGATTGGTTAGGGACTGGTAATTGTTTTAAATACCCCTTTTGATAATTACTACTCATATCCTCATGTTTGGTTTCAATACGGTATGTTTTACTATCATCTGGCAGTGTTTCATTGCCAATAAATTTGGCCAATTCTTTATATGTGCGGTGACTGATGACTCGATAACCGTTATGCTGTTCATTGGATGGAACGTTTACGATTTTCATCCGCAATTCCATCATGTCTAAATCTTCTTTATCAATCTCGCGTTGCATCACATCCAGATTTTTTGCTAATTCTTGTTTTTTACCATCAATATCAGTCAGATAAAAATCATAGGTCATCGCGTCAACTGAGGCATAAGTCATCTCTTTAAACCCAGTCAATGAGCCAATTGCTGCAAATGCGACAGTGGTAATAATCGACACTAAGAAAAAAGAACGTGCGTTATCTTTCATCCGAAATCCTAAATCAGAGTAGACAAGCATATTAGTTTTATTCCAAAAACGATGTTTATTTTTTTTCAATCGTGAAATCACCAGAATACTAAGCTGATTAAATAAAAAATGCGTTCCGACTATGACAATTAAAATAACAGGTATCATCGCAAAAAATACTTGCATTCCTTTAACAGTTAAAGCAATGGCATACCCAATACCAATTAACAAGACAGCTAATAATGACTTGAAGGGTGACACTTTTAGTTCCCCTTTACCATTTTCATCGCTTTGTAAAAGTTCTTGAATATCCATTTTTGGTATTTTTAATTGAATAAATAAAGAAATAGAAAAAAATAACAAGGTAAAGGCAATAAATGTAATGAGAATTGAATACACGGGAAAATAAAATGGCAACTCAATACCTAATATTGATTTACTCAAAAAAAGGAGTAATTGAGAAAAAATAAATCCTAGTAGTATCCCACCAATTGTCGCCACAAACCCAACAAGCGTATTTTCACCAAATATCATTTTTCTTAGTTGTTTCGGTGACATCCCCTGAATTAGTAACAAGCCAAATTCTTTTTTTCTCGATTGTAAAAAAATATCCATCGAATACAAGACATAAAAAAAGGAAAACACAAAAATAATCAAGGATGAGACATTCATCCCCACTATTACAATCTGGCTCATATTCTCATGACTTAACATAGGATGATGAGCGAAAGTTGAAAAGGTGAAAAAGGTCATCACTGTCGTTAGCGTGCTAAGAAGATAAGCTAGATATAATGATTTATTACGTACAGTATGCTTGAATATAAATTCATTAAAAGTCATCTGCTTCACCTTCTAACTGTTTCAAACACACTAAAATATCATCATAAAATTCACTCTGAGAAGCATGTCGTTGGATTTCTTGTGTCAGTTCGCCATCTTTAATAAATATAATCTTTTGACAATAGCTAGCTGCAAATGCGTCATGCGTTACCATTAAAATAGTAGAATGTAAACGTTGGTTTAAATTGGATAGTAATCTCATGACTTCTTTAGACGCCTTGGTATCTAAATTTCCAGTAGGTTCATCGGCTAGTAATAATTTTGGTTTATGAATCATCGCTCTTGCAATAGCCACGCGTTGAGCTTGACCTCCTGATATTTGACTCATTCTTTTATTGAGTAGTTGTTCTATCCCTAAAATATGTGCCATCTCATTTAAAGCATTTGTCATCAGTTCAACACTTTTACCATCCAACGTCAGTGGTAAAACAATGTTTTCACCAACTGTCAATGTAGGCATTAAGTTAAACCCCTGAAACACAAAGCCTAATTCATTACGTCTAAATTTTACTAAATCATCTTGATTAAATTCAGAAGGGTTTTCCCCGTCAAGTAAGACTTGACCGGTTGTGGGTTTATCAATTGTTCCGATTAAATTTAATAACGTGGATTTACCACTACCGGAAGGGCCCATAATCCCAACAAACTCTCCTTTATCGACCGTTAATGATACACCTTTTAATGCTTGAAAAATCAAGTCACGTGAGCCATAAGATTTTGTGACATTTTTTAATTCTAACATGTTATTTACCTACTTTCTCTTCCAAAATTCCCCTAATTATAGAGTAACATGTAAGAGCCTATATTTAAACGAACAATAGTGTAAGTTTGTTAACAAACGTTTAATATTAACACAATTTTATTAAAAAAGACTATTATTTATACATATTTTTGCTATACTTATTAAGTATAAAACCATGGAGGTGACAAAATGGCCGTTTTAGAAGCGACGATTTTATTTATTATACTTGTTATAATATCCAATATTATTAGTCATTATCTCGTAGCAATTCCAACAGCCTTAATAGAAATTAGTGTTGGTGTGATTGTGGCGTTATTTTTACATATAGATATTGAATTACAAACAGATTGGTTCATGTTATTATTTGTTGCACCACTTCTTTATAGTGATGCCAAGCATTTTCCAAAGAAAGAATTATGGGAGTTACGAACCCCTATCTTTGCCAATGCTATTTTGTTAGTTTTTTTGACGACAATAGCAGGCGGATTATTGATTAATGTGTTTATTCCTCAAGTCAGTTTACCGCTAGCTTTTGCATTGGCTGCAGTCTTGTCTCCAACTGATCCAGTTGCCGTTCAAGGCATCGCCGAGCAAGTAAAATTGCCTAAGAAAATTCTAACGTTGATTAGTGGTGAGAGTTTAATCAATGATGCTAGTGGATTAATTGCGTTTAAATATGCACTTGCAGCCTTTTTAACTGGTTACTTTTCCCTCAAACAGGCAACAGGTGATTTTATTTATATGACGATTATTGGGATTGTCATTGGATATGTGATCAGTAAATTAGTTTACATGATTCAACGAACGTTACTCAGACAAGGGATTCAAGATGTGATTTTACACTCATCATTACAAGTTATGACGCCTTTTGTGATTTTTATCGCTGCTGAACTGGTGCATGCTTCTGGAGTGATTGCCGTTGTGGTAGCAGGTGTGTTGGCGATTCAACAAGAACCACTATTTCGAGGACGATTTTCCGAAATTAAAATTGTCACAAATAAATTATGGGACATCATTATCTATTTATTAAACGGTATTGTGTTTGTTATTTTAGGTACAACACTCCCATATGCGATGCGTGCTGCTATTATTGACCCATCAATTAGTAATGGACTACTGATTTTATATGTACTCATTGTCTGGGTTATCTTAATGAGTATTCGAACACTTTGGTCTTACACGTATATGTGGTACGACTACCTCAAATCCCAAAAGTCCATGCCACTTAAGCCTAGATTTTCTGTTGCTGTATTAACTGGATTAACAGGTGTTAGAGGTGCTGTTACAATGGCAATGGTCTTATCAATCCCTTTCTTCTTACCGGATGGAAATGTCTTCCAGGAAAGGTATTTGATTATCTTTTTAGCTAGTGGGGTTATTTTAGTGAGCTTATTAGTGGCAGTCATTACCTTACCTATTTTCACTAAACAAAAGAAACGTTTAGTTCTGACAGGCGATGAAGCAAATCCAGAACCAATTGATGATCTTTCAGATGACACTCAATTGCCAGAAATTGAAGCACGAAAATTAATTACAAAACAAGCGATTAAATCCTTGCAACAAGATTTGACTTCTGAAAACGAATTGATTATCAACGACATTTTACAAGATTTAGATAAACAATTAAGGTTTCTTTACTTAGATGACGATCGAACGTCAAATGAAATATACTATAAATTAGAACTTGAATACCGTCACCTTGCTGCAGATTATGAAACAAAAAAAGTGTGCGAGCTGTTACCAATACTCAACTTACCAAAGAAAACTGAAAAAAACTATTTAAACATGTTATATTATAAACAACGAGCTCATTCAAGTAATATCAACATGATGGCTCATCAATACTTATATAAATTACAAAAGAAAACCAAACGATTAATTTATCAATCTATCTTAAAAAAACAACCAGATTCCTATCAATTGGATACAATCAAAAAAATTACAACATTAGAAGTGAATAGTTCAGAAGCAACTGTCGATATGCTTCAAACGTGTCAACATCATCTCGATCAATCAGATCGGTATTTTACTGTGCGATATAATATTTTGAATCAATTAATCATGGAATACCAAAGTAAAGTCCATCGACTTCAGCATTATCACCTAGTACAAGAAGCAAGTTATCAAGAACTGTATCAAGATTATTTTTTACGTGCATTAGACGAAGAACGTGGAATGATTCAAACCTTACTTGAACAAGGGCTTATCTCAAATACTATGGCAAATCAGTTAAGACAAGGGATAAACTATAGTGAAACATCGTTCTTACAAACAAACGTTGAAGAATAAAAAATCATCCTGAGAGAAAAACTCTTAGGATGATTTTTTTGTATATGTTAGATAACATGCAAATTTAATAATCTGGAAGAAAAATCACCAACAAAATGTATGGAATTAGTGCTCCAGTGAAAAAGAAAATCAGTCTAAATAGATTAGGTGACATTCCAAAAAAAGTCACCCAATCCTCCACAAATTCCAGAAAAAACTTTATCAGTACTTGATTTCCTTAATCTTTTCATTATTTAATTCTCCTTCAGTTAGTTTTACTTACTGTAAGTTAATTCATACTCGTTACCTAAATCATCTGTTAATCGATTCTCATTTGACTCTGACATAGTAAATTCTTTCGTTATATCTTTTCCACTAATGGTCACTTTTTTCTTCTCATTATCTACTGAAACAGTAACGTTTTTGAACGATTTTTCAACTTTATTGTTAAAATTTTCTTTTTTAATGGTGTCGTTAGGAAACTCTTTGTTTAGATTTTTTATAGTTTCCTCTAACTTTTTATCGTATTCTGAATCGGACGGATTAGTATTTGGGTTTTCAAATGGTGAAAACGTCAAATTGACCTCTAGTTTTCCATTATCAAAATGATATAAAGCATTTTCTTGGAGCGTCTCTTTATTATTTAAAACTGAAGTAATCTGAGCAGATTTAACTTCATTTTTATTAATCGAACAACCAGTCATGACAACGGTCACACAACATATCCCAACAAACCCTATAAATTTAGCAATATTCTTCATTTTAACCACTCCACCCTTTTTAAATATTATACCATAAAAAAACCAACCTTCAATTAAGAAAGTTGGTTTTAATTATTTATTCTACTGTCACACTTTTTGCTAAGTTACGTGGTTTATCAACATCTAACCCTCTTTGTAAACTTGCATAGTATGCTAATAGTTGTAAAGGCACCACACTAACTAGTGGTGTTAGTAGTTCATGTACTGGCAACAACACGAGTTGGTCGCCTTCATGTGCGACATTTTCAAGTGAGATTGTTAAAACATTTGCCCCACGACTTTCCACTTCTTTTGCGTTTCCGCGTGTATGACTAGCCGTTTTTTCATCTGTGATAATCGAAATGACTGGTGTTCCTTCTTCAATCAAGGCAATGGTTCCATGTTTTAATTCACCTGCAGCAAATCCTTCTGCTTGAATATAAGAAATTTCTTTTAATTTAAGTGCTGCTTCCATTGATACGGCATAATCTAGTCCACGGCCAATAAAGAATGCATTGCGTGCTGTTCCTAAGAATGACTCGCTAAGACCAGATATTAATTCTTTTTCACTAATCATTGAATCCATTACAGAGGCGATAATTGCCATTTCATGAGCTAAATCAATGGATGATGCTGTTTCTAACCCTTTTTTCAATCCAATAGATTGTGCTAAATAAGCCATAACCGCAATTTGAGACGTATAAGCTTTTGTTGATGCTACCGCAATTTCTGGACCAGCATGTAACAATAGTGTGTAGGTCGCTTCACGTGATAGTGTAGAACCTTTTACGTTCGTAATAGTCAGTGATGGCAAGCTTAATTCATTTACTTTAACCAATACTTGACGACTATCGGCTGTTTCACCACTTTGCGTTAAGAAAATGAAGAAAGGTTTTTCTGATAAAATGGGCATATCATAGCCCATCTCACTAGCTAAATGCACTTCAACTGGAATATTAGTTAACTCTTCAATGATTTTTTTACCAACTAAACCTGCATGCCAACTTGTACCACATCCGACGATATAGATACGATCACTTGATGCCATATGAGCGATAATGTCTTCATCAATTGTTGTCTTACCATCTTCTGTTAAATATTCAGAAATTAATTTTCTCATCACACTTGGTTGCTCATCAATTTCTTTTAACATGTAATGAGGGTATAAACCTTTTTCAGTGTCTGTTGCATCAAGGTCTGCTACAAATGACTCACGTGATAATTTATTTGACTCTCTATCAAAAATTGTCAACTCACTTGGTGTTAAAATAATGCGTTCGCCATCTTTAATTTCAACGAATTCATTTGTTTCATTAATCATTGCCATTGCATCGCTACCAACATAATGGCAATTTTCGCCAAGTCCGATTAGTAATGGGCTTTTATTTTTCGCAAGGTATAGCGTGTTGTTATCTTCTACGTCCATTAACGCAATCGCATAAGAACCTTCTACTTTGTCTAACGCTGCTTCAAATGCTTCAAAAGGTGTTTTACCTTGACGATAAAAATAATCAACCAATTCAACGACAATCTCACTATCTGTATCCCCTTTTAAGGCGATATCAGTTAAATAATCATTTTTTAACTCTAAATAGTTTTCAATCACACCATTATGTACTAAACAAAATTTCCCACTTGTTGATTGATGTGGGTGTGCATTTTCTGTATTTGGCACACCATGAGTTGCCCAACGCGTATGACCGATTCCAATATGACCGGCAGGAACGTCATTTGCTAAAGCTCTTAACTCACTCACACGACCTGGTGTCTTTACAAGGTATGATTGACTGTCATCTGCAACCATAATACCAGCTGAATCATAGCCTCTATATTCTAATTTTTCTAATCCTGTTAATAAAATGTCTTTTGCTCGGTTATTTCCGATTACTCCAACTATTCCACACATTAATCTTTTCCAACTTTCTTTAAAATAGTTGTTTCTATTTATTGCATAGATAAAGTTTTGTCAAACACGTTTCCCTGTCTTTTTGTCTTTATCTTCAGAGTGCAATCCCCTATGAGCCACCCGCCGAATTTTCGATAAACTCATTCCTCGTCACCTCTTAAAAAGGTCTGGCGCTAATTGGTATAGATAACCTAAATAGTCATATAAAATAGAAACAAGAACATAATAACCTTTAATAAAGTCTCAGTCAACATTTAAATAACTTAATATTGAAAATAACCAACTATTGGTATAGACAAAAAGATGATATTAACTAAATGAGTTTGTCATCACTAATATTTTTTATGGCATCTGATAACTCTTTATAAATTCTTTCATAAGTACATTTAAAGAACAAAGCTGAACAAAAAAAGAGTAAACTTCCTACGATCCCCCATACAGCAACTTGATAGATAGAGATAATAAACGTGACAAAGGAAAAGAACATCACTCCCTGAAATAATTTAATATAGCAGTTGATTCTTTTTAATAGCATCACTCACTCCCCCTTTACTAATCAGATAATTACAACAAAACTTATAGTATACATAAACAGTGAGTGAAATTCTCCACTCACTGTTTATCAGTTTAAATTCCGATTTCTTTTACGACAACATCAGCAATTTTATCAACATAATAATTAACTTTTTCTTCTGTTGGTGCTTCTGCCATCACACGAAGTAATGGCTCAGTTCCTGAAGGTCTTACAAGGATTCGGCCATCCCCATTCATTTCTCCTTCAACTTCTTCAATAATCGCTTTTATAGCCGGAACATCCATCGCACCATATTTATCTGACACTTTAATGTTCACTAATTTTTGTGGGTATTCTTCAATGTCGGCTACTAATTCAGATAATTTTTTACCAGAAGCTTTCATTACTTGCATCAATTGAATGCCTGAAAGTAAACCATCACCTGTTGTATTGTGTTGTAAGAAGACGATGTGTCCTGATTGTTCTCCACCAAGATTGTAACCAGATTTGCGCATCTCTTCAACCACATATCTATCACCAACTTGAGTTGTAACGGCCGTCATACCTGCTTCTTCAACGGCTTTATGGAACCCTAAGTTACTCATAACAGTGGCAACAATTGTATCTTTGTTTAACTCATCATTGGCTGCAAGATATTTACCACAAATATATAAAATCTTATCTCCATCAACGATTTGGCCTTTTTCATCAACAGCAATCACACGATCACCATCACCATCAAAGGCTAAACCTAAATCAGCTTCTTTTTCAACAACCATTTCTGCTAGTTTTTCAGGATGTGTTGAACCAACACCATCATTGATGTTTAACCCATCTGGTCTAACGCCCATTGTATAGAAATCTGTATCTAAATCTGCAAAAAGTTGATTGATTAACGGAGTGGTTGCTCCATTTGCTCCGTCTAGGCAGACACTCAAACCAGTGAATTCTTCATCAACTGTTTTCTTCAAGAATTCAATGTATTTTTGCGCACCTTCACGATAAACATTCAAAGTTCCAAGTCCTAATGCTGATGGTCGAGGTAAAACGTCGGTTTCAGCATCTAATAATGCTTCAATTTCTTCTTCTTCTTCATCAGATAATTTGAACCCATCTGGCCCAAAGAACTTGATTCCATTATCTTCAGCTGGATTATGTGACGCTGAAATCATCACACCTGCTGCTGCTTTTTGCGTTCTTGTTAAATACGCCACGCCTGGTGTAGAAATCACACCTAGCTGTAAGACTTCTATTCCAACTGAAAGGAGTCCTGAAATAAGTGCTTGTTCTAATAATTGTCCAGAAATACGTGTGTCTCTTCCAACAAGTACTTGTGGTTTTCCTTCAGTTAAGTGGCTATGTTGACATAAGACATGCCCTCCACAACGTCCAATTTTGAATGCTAGTTCTGGTGTTAGTTCTTTATTTGCAATCCCTCTCACACCATCAGTTCCAAAATATTTACCCATTTTAATTATTCTCCTAACTCATTTTACAATTTTTATAATGTATTATTTACTATCACTGGTCGTTTTTGCTTCATTTGGTTTAACTGTTATGGACACCATTTCCGGTGTAGCTTTCACACCATTTGGTACAACCACAGAATAAGAACTTGTTGTTGTTTCACGAATGTTTGTTGTATCAACCTTAAGCTCTATGCCATTTATTTCATCCAGTACTTCTTTTGGTCCTTCTATATCCACCATGTCATCTTTTAGTGTAAACGTAAAATCTTTAATCCCTTTTGGAATGGTACCTGATTGGATTGGAGTGATTTTAACTCGTTTACTTGGGACATTGACTTTTACATTAACAGTCACTGTATCAGGTTCAATTCGAACATTCAGTGGTTCTCCAGCTTTATTGACAGCATAAGGCTGCACTTTCTCTGAAAAATTCCCTGTAACGTTTGTTCGTTCACTGACACCAGCAATGACTCGATCAATTTCTTGAATAGACGATTCAGATCCACTTACTTTTACATTCATTGGATCAATCGTCACTTCTTTTGTTGAGTATCCGTCTTGGTAAATTTTATTATCAATCGCTGGTTCAACTTTGAATGAATTGCTATCTTTATTCTCTATGGTAACCGATAATTTATTCGGTTTAACAGTTCCTTTAACCGAATTTGGTAACCCAACAATTTGCAATGGTACTTCATGTGTCCCAACACTATATTTCGTTAAGTCCATTACCACTGAAAAGCCACGTGTTTCAGCATTAGACTCCTTGTCTAACAAAATTTTATTATTACTTGTCAATTCAACAGAGACACTTTCTTTATAACCGGAAATAAAATACTTATCTTGGTTATAAGTAACATTAACTGGTACATTTTCAGCTGTTGCTTCCAAATTAGTTACTGCGTTATTTGTCTTATTTGATATGACAAATGAGTTGGCATTATAGTATAAAAGAATGGCAAAAAACAAAGATAATATTCTAATAAACCAAGGTGATTTACGATCATTTTTCATCGTTTTTTCCTCCCTTAGTAAAACTTTTTTTAATATCTTCGATAAACATTGCCAAATTTGATTGGGATACATCTTCTTGATCATCAGCTAATTCTTGTTTTAATACTTCTAAATAAGCTTCACGCTGAAGACCTGGTAAAAATGTCTTGTTATGCGTAATACTCACATCACCTGTTTCTTCTGATACAACAAGTGTCAACGCATCCGATGATTCACTCATACCAATTGCCGCACGGTGACGTGTCCCAAATTCTTTTGGTATTTTATTACTTTCTGATAAAGGCAGATAACTCGATGCTGATGCAATTTTATTATCTTTAATAATGACAGCCCCATCATGCAATGGTGTATTGGGTATAAAGATATTAATTAGTAATTGACTCGATATATCCGCATCAAGCGGAATACCCGTTTCAATAATATCTATTAAACTATCATTTCGCTCAATCGTAATCAATGCCCCTATTTTTCTCTTAGACATATATTGCAACGATTCATCTAACGCAGTAATGAATGATTGTTGCATATTTTTTTGTTTGTTAGAGTGCGTTAGTGCCGCACCTCTACCAAGATGTTCTAATCCACGCCGAACTTCAGGTTGAAAAATGACAATCGCAGCAACCACACCATAAGTAATCACTTGATTCATTAGCCAAGAAACTGTATTTAAGCCAATAAAATCACTGACAATCCTTACAATGATAATCACAGCAATCCCTTTAAATACTTGAATCGCTTTTGTGTCATTAAGTAGCATCAACAATTTATATACGACATACCACACCACTAATATATCGATGATATGTACCAGTACACTAAGCGTAAAATATTTATCTAATAAATTTTGCCATATCTCAGGTCTGAACAAGCTCGCTTGAGTTAACATCATCTTGCTCCTCCCCCTTTACAATGAAATAGTTTGCTCTATCTTACTCCCCCCTAGCATTATGGTGACTTTCTCATACTTTTACTATTATAACATAGCATGGTTATCGGAAAACTTTCAATGACTTTTTTTAATAATTTAATTACCTTCAATAAAAAACACACTCAACAGTTGTCGAATGTGTCAATAAATTATAACGTTGCTAATACAATGAAGTTAATTATAAATAGAGCCGTCACTACCCATAAAACAGGTGAGACTTCTTTTACTTTTCCTTTAACGACTTTGATTAATACGTAGAAAATAAATCCTGCAGCTATACCATAAGAAATACTATATGCTAGACCCATAAATATCGAAGTAAAGAAAGCTGGCACAGCGTCTTCAAGATTAGTCCAGGCAATTTCTTTAAATGACGCCATCATCATGATACCAACTAAAATTAACGCCGGAGCGGTTGCTTGAGAAGGTACTGCCCCAACAACAGGTGATAAGAAACTACTTAACAAGAACATAATGGCGACAACCACTGATGTTAAACCAGTACGTCCACCCGCACCAATACCAGCTGCACTTTCTACATAAGTTGTTACGTTACTTGTCCCAACTACTGCTCCAGCTGTTGTTGCAATAGCATCAGCAAACAATGCTTTGTCCATTTTTGATTTAATCCCTTTACTTGTCATAACAGATTCTTCTTCTTCTTTTGAGAAAATACCAGTACGACGACCTGTCCCAATAAATGTTCCAATCGTATCAAAAATATCAGATAAACTAAATGCTAAAACCGTTAATAAGACTTGAGGTATTTTGGCTGCATCAGAAAATAGTGAAGGCATGCCATTTGGACCAAAAGCTGCACCAAATGTCGTTCCTAAGTCTTTGATTGAGTTTCCTAGTGAATTCTCTTGAAAATTAATAGAACTAAAATCAACGACCCCCATTGGAATCGCAATAATCGTAGTCGCTACTATCCCTATTAGAATAGCCCCTTTGACGTTTTTAATCACTAACACTGTAGTAATAACTAGCCCAATCAGTGCCAAAATAATAGCTGGGTTATTAAAATTCGCCAATGCTGGGACAATCCCACCATTTGATACAACGTTCGTTGCTTTATCCCCATCAACTACTGAAGAAACAATTGACGCTTCATCTGATGTAAATTGAAGTAATCCCGCATTTTTAATTCCGACATATGCAATAAAAATCCCAATCCCACCGCCAATAGCATGTTGTAAACTTTCGGGAATTGATTGAATAATTAATTTTCTCAAGTTTGTGATGGTAATAATAATATTGATAATACCACATAAAAAGACCATCGCTAAACCTTGTTCCCATGAATAGCCTAATCCCATGACAACAGTAAAAGTGAAAAACGCATTTAAGCCCATACCTGGTGCTTGTGCATAGGGTACATTAGCAAACAATCCCATAACGAGCGTTCCAATTGCAGACGCGATAATAGTCGCTAAAAAGACTGCTTGAAACGGCATCCCTGATAAAGATAAAATGGTCGGATTCACAAATAAAATATAACTCATTGCAAAAAATGTCGTTAATCCCGCCATGATTTCCGTAGAAACCGTTGTGTTATTCTCTTTTAATCTAAAAAACTTTTCCATTTCTTAACATTGCACCTTCCATAATATAATTAGTTCGTTAATAACTGTAACAAAATTGATTATAGAATTAATAATGAGAAATGGCAATCATTTATTTATATTTATCTAAATATTTCTTCATATTGTTCGTATTTTACTTATTTAATAACAAAAAACACCTAATTTGCTCGATTTGAACAAATTAAGTGTGTTATTTATTGATAAATTGCTTTTATAGGATCTAATTTGGCTGCATTAATAGCTGGTATAACACCAAATATTAACCCAATTCCTGCTGAAATAGAGGCTGAGAGTATTGCCATACTTGGACTAACGATTGCTGTAATACCATCTGCAAAAGTTGAAATCAGTGTTGCAAGTCCCCAGCCAAAGAAGATACCGATGACCCCACCAATTAGCGTAATAAAAGCAGCCTCTAATAAAAATTGTAATAAAATGGTGATTGGTTTCGCACCGATTGCACGGCGAATCCCGATTTCACGTTTTCGCTCAGAAACAGACACATACATGATATTCATAACCCCAATTCCTCCAACTAATAAAGAAATAGCCGTAATGAATAACAAACCTGTCACAACTGCTTGAAGCATCGATTCAATTTGTTGACGTGCTTGTTCATTTGAACGATCTTCTTCAAATGTTCCAACTAAATTAGGGTGTTGTTCTTTAAGTAACGTATTTGCTTGATCAATAACGGCTTGTCTGTCACCCTGTTCTGTCGTTTTTAATTTAATTGCATTGATTGGTTTATTCTTTGCAAGTTCATTAAACGCTTTTTTAGGCACTTCGTCAAAAAAGGCTGAATCATCCATTATCATGGCACCATCATCAATTTTAGACTTTACACCAACTACCAAAAATTTTATACCATCAACATCAATCGCTCTTCCAATAATATCTTTAGGTTTTCGGATGCCTAACGTTGATTGCATTGTATCATACGTGATGATAATACTATTTGATTCTAATTGCTCAGTAGTAAAACTATTTCCAAAACCAACTGGTGTATTCGTTTTACTTGTTGCCACAATTTGACCACTACCTGAAGTGTCAAAATAGTTTAGTGTACTCGTCACCATTTCTTTAGCACCGAATCCAAATCCATAATCAGCACTAATTGTATCAACACCATCGAGTCCTCTTAGCAGCTTTAAATCAAGTTTATCAAACGCAAACGGCTCTTCGTCTTGAAAGCCAATACTATCATCACTCTGATCGATTTTATAGATTAGACGAATCACGTTAGCATCAGTAGATTCCATTACTTTTAAGCTACTTTGCTTCATCCCTTCTCCGATTGCTGATACTGTCACGACAGCTGTGATGCCAATAATAATTCCAACCATCGTTAAAAAAACACGTAGTTTATGTGCCCTTAAACTTAGGAAAGTACTTAATAATAGATTTTTAAGCATTGATAAATTCCTCCTCGGTAAGGAATAAACCATCTTTCATATAAACCACTCGTGTGGCATACTTTCTCATATCAGGATCATGGGTGACCATAACAATTGTTTTTCCTTCTTTATTTAAATTCGACAAGATAGTCATAATATCTTCACTCGTTTCACTATCAAGGGCTCCTGTAGGCTCATCTGCCATAATTAAGAGTGGATCATTCACTAAAGCTCTAGCTATGGCGACACGTTGCTGTTGTCCTCCTGATAACTCAGTCGTTTTAGAAAACTCTTTTCCTTCTAAACCAACCATCGCTAAATAGTCTGAGGCGATTTGACGACGTTCTTTTTCTTTTTTCTTCCCACCATACACCATTGGTAATTCAACATTTTGAATCACATTTAATGATTGAATTAAGAAAAATTGTTGAAAAATAAATCCGATGTATTCGTTTCTTAAAGTCGATTTTTGATTTTCAGTTAATTCTGACGCGTCTTTATTATCAAAAATATACTCACCATCTGATAGTTGATCTAAAAATCCAATAATATTCATCAGCGTCGTTTTTCCACTACCGGATTTCCCCATAATCATGATAAATTCGCCTTGCTCAATAGTAAGGTTGAGATTTTTTAAGACATGCAGTGTTGATTTGCCGACTGGATAGTATTTATTTATATCATTTAACTCAACTAATACTGGGTTGTCGTGACTCATTATTTTTCTCCTCCTTCATTTTCGGTAACTTCACCTCCAGGAGTTGGTTCACCTACTGTTAAAGGTGCTTCGGATGAAATAATGACACGATCTAAGCCTTCTAAACCACTTGTAACGATAATTTTATCTTTTGATGCACCTTGGTCGGTAGTTTCAACTACACGTTTTGCAATTGTGCCAAAATCATCAACGAGTACATAAACTTCTTTCGTTTTATCATCTACTTTTACTGCTTCTTTTGGTATTTCTATTTTTTTATCTTCTAGCTTAATTGAAGCTTGTACATGGAATCCTTTACGAATTTCTTTTGCATCTTTTAAACTTAATTTTACTGTGTAAGTTGATAAAGAATTCCCACTATTTGATGCACCACCTTCTGTTGCTTGCTGTGTATTTGGAATATTAGACACATAAGTGACTTCACCTTTGTATAATTTATTATCAGCAATGGTTCTAACGTCCGCTATTTGTTTTTCTTTCACTTTTTCTAAATCTTTCTCATTGACACTGCCTTCAACATAAAAATCAGTTGATGATAAAGTTAAAATGGCACTATCTCTGTTTTGGTCTTGTGGAATAATAACCTGACCGTCAAAAGGTGCAATGACTTTATTAACCTGTTTTTCACTTAATTCATTAATTTGTGTTTGTAATTGACTCATTTTAATATCATAACTACCTAAATCATATTTTAATTCTATGCTTTCTTTCGATACAGGGCTACTGGCAGCTTCCCCTGATTCTGATGTTGGCATATTATTCATTTCATTTATTTCAAGTTGCATTTGTCTTGCAGCTTTTTCTTTTTCGGCTTGTGTTGATTCAATTTGAAATTTCAAGTCTCTAATTTGAGAGTCTGTTGTCTCATCTAAGTATTGATAAAGCACTGTATCTTTTGTGACATTTTCACCATTTTTTACGTTTAAATCACCCAATTTACCTAGAGTTGTATCTTTGGTAAATTCTTTTGACATAACAGGAGTTACCACACCATTAATAAACACTTGATCGACATTTTCAACGGTATAAAACTCAATTTTTTCTTCTTCCTTTGTGTTTACTGGCTCTTTTTTCGATAACACCATTTTGCCACCGATTGCAGCAATCACAACCAACCCAATAATACTCCCAATAACCACTTTTTTCTTTTTCGACATCCCAAATAACTCCTTTTTCATTAGTAATTTAAGTATACCTAAAAATAACATTAGAAAAATCAGTCGATGGTCGTATTGTGGATAAGTATAAAAAAACTACCTAGTTTTCACTAGATAGTTTCAGCGTTACTTAAATAAGTTTGAGAAGAAATCTTTAATCTTTTGCCAAATTCCTTTTGCTTTTTCTACATTTTCTTCTGACAATAAATTATCTTTAAATTCTTTACCATTTTTCACGATGTCATCTTTAAACCCAGATAATTGACTGGTTAATTCTTTATCTGTGATGGCACTTGTATTAGTAAAGTTCACCATGTTATTGACGACTTGCGTTTTTAGTTCTGGTGTAATGGCTTCTTGTAGCCCGTTTTTCTCAATTTGTTCGTCAACCACATTGGTTACTTCTTGTTTCTTTTTCTCATCAGACATGTCACTTAATTTCTTATTAATTTTTTGTAATTCCATTTGAATATCAGCTAACATGACTAAGATGTTTTCAGAAGAATAATCTTTATTATCTTGGTTTTGTTGATCAATGGCAGAAACCACTTGCATTTGATCTTGTGCTACTTCACGCTTTTCATCACGCTCTTTTTGTTCTGTTTGATTAGAGGCAGGGTCTACTTCATCATAAATCTTATAAATACCAGCTAATGCCCCACTACCATCCATTGGTCGAACGCTTGCAATACGAATGTATGCATCATATACACCACTTGTAATAGCTGCTGAGCGGTACATTGCTTCTGTTCTGGCAGTAATTTTATCTGGTGTCACAATATCAACTGTCACACCCGACCCACTTTTTGTACGAGCAATCAACGCACTTGAATAAGCTTTTGACGAACTAGTAAATTCTGGAACGTCGGTTACATATTTCACTAAATCATTGCCATCAACAATGTATTCATTTATATTCTGAGTGTTTGTTCCACTTAACATGGATACTTTACTCAAGTCTTTGGTTAAAATATCACGTGTTTGTTGCTTTTCAGCATCTGTTAAGCCATTACCTAATGCGATATTGGGAATATCCCATCCTTCATCTTTCGCTTTTTCTGCAGCCGAAACTTGCGTACTTAATCCAACTGTTGAAAGTAGTGTAAGACCTAGTAAAATCTTTTTAAATTTATTCATAACATCACCTTTTCATCTTAATTCCTACTAAATGTAACACATCTATTCCTTATTTCCATCCATCTTTAGAATGAATTCAGTCTTTTTATTGATTATTTAACATTCTTTAAAAAAAAACAAGTAAAAACAAACGCACTAGCTTTAACTAGTGCGATATTCTTTTTATTCTAAAAAGTCTTTTAATTGTTTTGAACGAGATGGGTGGCGTAATTTTCTTAACGCTTTTGCTTCTATTTGACGGATTCTCTCACGTGTGACACCGAATACTTTTCCAACTTCTTCAAGAGTACGCGTACGGCCATCATCTAAGCCAAAACGTAAACGCAAAACATTTTCCTCACGATCAGTCAATGTATCTAATACACTTTCTAATTGTTCTTTTAATAATTCATAGGCTGCATGTTCAGCAGGACTTGTCGCTTCTTGATCTTCAATAAAATCTCCTAAGTGCGAGTCATCTTCTTCCCCGATTGGCGTTTCAAGAGACACAGGCTCTTGTGCAATTTTAAGGATTTCACGTACTTTTTCAGGTGATAAATCCATCTCCGCTCCAATTTCTTCAGGTGTTGGTTCGCGTCCTAAATCTTGTAGTAATTGACGTTGGATACGAATTAATTTGTTGATTGTTTCAACCATATGAACCGGAATACGAATCGTTCTGGCTTGGTCGGCAATCGCACGAGTAATCGCTTGGCGAATCCACCAAGTCGCATAAGTAGAAAACTTAAATCCTTTTTCATGGTCAAATTTTTCTACAGCTTTCATCAATCCCATGTTACCTTCTTGGATCAAATCAAGGAATTGCATCCCACGACCAACATAACGTTTGGCAATACTAACCACTAAACGCAAGTTAGCTTCTGCTAGTTCTTGTTTTGCTTCAGGGTCACCTTCTTTAATACGTAACGCTAGAGCCACTTCTTCGTCAGCTGTAAGAAGGGATACACGACCAATTTCTTTAAGGTACATACGAACAGGATCATTAATTTTTACCCCAGCTGGTGCAATTAAATCCTCTTCTTCTTCTTTTTCTTTTGTCTTCTTAGATTCTTGATTTTTTTTAGCAACACGCAAACTATGTTCACTTGGCTCGCCTTTTTCGTCCACAACGCTGATTCCTGCGTCCTCAACTTTTTCAATCAATTCATCCATATCATCAGCATCTAATTCATAAGGAGTAGCTAATTTGTTTGTTAACTCATCATAAAACACCGAACCTTTTACCTTGTTCAACTTGATGAATTTGGTTACTTCTTTTTTGTATGCTTCATCTTTTACCATTTTTGACACGATGGACTCCCCCTTATATTATCACCAATTACTTAATTTTTTTTGTAATTGGATAATCTCTAATGTTACTTCCATTTCTTCAACAGCATTCCCTGTCTGCTTAGCTGTTTGTTGTCGAGTCATTAAATCGTCAATTTTAGATTGAATGCTCGCTTTTTCTATCACATGTAAACAATCACTAATCTCTGTCTCATTACTTTGTTGACTAATGTCCTGCATGGTAATCGTGACTAATAATTGTCTTAAATTTTCTTCTTTTAAATAATTAATAAAATCTGCTAGTTCAATTTGACCATATAGTTCATAAAAACTTGCTATATGCTGAAATAACTCTTGGTATTCATCATGAACAAACGAAAAATCCTTTTTATTTACTAATTGAGTAAATATCGCCTTCTCTTTTAATATACGATAAATTAGTAATCTTTCAGCTTTTTCAACCACCGTTTGTTTTCGGACTTGTTGAATTTGTGGTATCACAACTTCTGGTTGTTTTGGGATGACTTTTTTAAACTGATGAGCTTTGTTTGACTGAATAAACGAATTTAACTGGATTTGCAAGGTATCTTTTGAAACGTGATACTCTTCAGATAATTGAGTTAACGCAAAATCTTTTTCAATAACTGATGGGATTTTCGCTAATTCCTGTAAGACAAGGTCTAAATAAGTTAAAACATCTGACTCATTGTCTAGATTAAACTCTTGTGATAAAAATTGTTTCTTAAACTGAAACACGGTTAACTGATGGTGTTTTAATTCATTTTCCAATGCTTCAAGACCATATGTTTTTCTATACTCATCTGGATCTAACCGATTGGGTAACATCACTACTTGAACACCTAGCGTTGTATTATCAGTTAATAACTCTACCGCACGATTTGTCGCATTTATCCCAGCAGCATCACCATCATAAACAATCGTCACATCTTGACAAACTCTCTCGAGTCGACTAATCTGCTGTTCCGTCAAACTCGTTCCCATTGTAGCGACCGCATTTTTTACCCCTGACATATGAGACGCTATTACATCCATAAATCCTTCAAATAAAAACACATCATTCGACTTTCTAATATGGGGTCTTGCCAAATGAAAATTATAAATGACATCTCGTTTATTAAAAATTTCCGTTTCAGGACTGTTTAAATACTTTGGTTGTTTGACGTCTTGTTGTGCCTGTTCAGAAGGCATCATGCGACCTGAAAAGCCAATTGTTTTACCTTGAGCATCTTTTATTGGAAACATAATCCGGTTAACAAATCGATCTGTATATGACCCATCATCTCTTTCAATAAATAAACCTGACTGCCCATAAAGCGTATCATCAAACTCTTTTTCCATAACTTTTAATAAAATTTGCCGATTGTCCGGAGCAAACCCTATCTCAAATTCTTCTATCACGTCTTTAGGAATATCTCGCGACTCTAAATAAGCCATCGCCTCTTTTCCAGCCTCTGTATTCACTAATATATGATGAAAAAACTTTTTTGCATGCTCATGCATTGTGATTAACGTCTGGTGCGTTTGATTTTTTTCAGTGCTACGTTGTTCACTATAAACTGAAGTTGGTAATGAGACATTTAAAGGTTCTGCCAATTTCTCAACAGACTCAGGAAACGACAATCCTTCTATCTCTTGAATAAACGTAAACACATTACCACCCTTGCCACACCCAAAACAATGAAAGATTTGTTTGTCCTCTGCTACAGTAAACGAAGGCGTTTTTTCGTTGTGAAAGGGACATAAACCAAGGTAGTTTTTACCAGATTTTTTTAATTGAACATAGTTTTCAACAACCTCAACAATATTTGTTTCTTGTCTAACTGTATCAATTAATTCTTGAGGGATTAATTGTGACATCGTAATCATCCCCTTTTTACATACTTAAGTCAGAAAAGTCGCACTGAACCCAGCGCGACCATGACATAACTTTTCATAATAAATTATAACATAATTCGATATGTTTGCAACAGTTTCTACTTAGTGAAAAGAACCCATTTTTCCAGTAATCAATTTATCTAAAATTAACTTACCTAAAATTGAACAGATAACAAGCACGATAAAAATAGGGAGTGTTGTCGCATTGAGCCACGTAATTTCAAGTAATGACTTGAATAGCATAGCGGCAACAAATGTTCCAACAGTTGTTGTCACAGCTAAGAATAATCTTAATGGATTAAATGGAAGACAGGCTTTAATGACTGCCATTGAGCTCACTGCAATTAACATATAATACATTAACGTCGTTTGATCGACTCCACTAATACCAAACTTCGGCGAGATAAAGTAAATAACAAGGATGTTTATTACCACCAGTAACGCATTTGGTAACGCCCGTCTTAACGCAGTTGGTAAGAATTTTGTTGTAATCTTGCGTTTATCTGATTCAAATGATAAAAAGAATGTTGGGTAACCTTCAATTGCCAAATCAAGTAGTGTAATTTGAATTGGAATAAATGGAAATCCAATCGCTGCTACCATACAAATGATTGACAAAATGAATGAATAGATTGTTTTAATAAAGAAAATACTTGCCACTTTTGTCACGTTATTAACCACACGTCGACCTTCAAATAATACGTCTGGCAACGTAGTAAAATCTGAGTTAAGCAAAACAAGATTCGCCATTTGACGTGTGGCGTTATCTCCTTCCGCCATGGCGATACTACAATCTGCTTCTTTCATTGCTAAAATATCGTTGACACCATCACCTGTCATAGCAACAATATGGTCTTTTTGACGCAAAGCTTCCACTAACCATTTTTTCTGTTGTGGACTCACTCGCCCAAATACAGTGTAATCATCAACTATTTGTTTGACTTCTTCTTCAGTTTCGATAGTCGATAAATCGATATATTGCTCATAATTTTTTAATCCCGCACGTCTAGCAACATTTGATACGGTAATTGGGTTGTCACCTGAAATAACTTTTAACGCGACTCCTTCACTATCCAAATAAGCTAATGTTTCTTCCGCATTTTCACGAATGGCATCTTCAATAACTAAAACTGATTGAGCGTCAACAGAACCAACTGTGTCGTTAATTTGTGTCGCCTGTGCATCAATACCTATTAATAAGACACGACTTCCCTGTTCTTGAGCTTGCGTCACTTCTGTAGGTATTGAACTTTCTGATACTAATCTTTCTGGTGCACCTAAATACACACAACCAATGCCTTCAAATAACACAGCACCCCATTTTCTATCAGAAGAAAATGGTAATACATCTAATACGTTTAAATCATTTGATGTCTTGAAATATGAACGTAAGGCTTGCATTGTAAGGTTATTATCATCTGTTGCATTGATATAATTGCCCATTAACTTATTTGTGTCAATTTGGCTATTTTTACTCGCCATATCAATCACTTCTGAGACAATCATGTTACCTTGAGTAATGGTTCCAGTTTTATCCAAACATAACACGTCAACATGAGCTAACGTTTCAATAGAATGCATATCTTGTACTAATACTTTTTTCTTCGTTAATTTCACAACACCTGTTGCAAGCGCAATACTGATTAAAAGCACCATTCCTTTTGGTAACATGCCAAGTAGTGCTGCAGCTGAAGAAACAACGGATAGCTTGATGTCGCTGTTTCTTAAAAAATAAGCTTCTAAAAATAAAATGACCCCTAATGGAATAATAATGTAACTCGTAAATTTTGCCACTTTTCTAATGGATTGAACTAATTCAGACGTCACAGGTTTATGTATTTTAGCTTCTTCGGCAATTTTAATCGCATAATTGTCTTTTCCAACATGAATGACTTTAGCCACACATTGACCACTTGTCACGTAACTCCCTGACATTAGCTGGCTATCGACACCTTTTTTAATTAAATCTGCTTCACCGGTTAAAAGTGACTCATTGACTTCCACATTACCTGAAACAATAATTGTATCAGAAGGAACTTGCTGTCCAGCTGATAAAATCACAATATCATCCATTACTAACTCAGTCGTAGGAATGCCCATTTTTTGATTATCACGATAGACATCCACATTTTCTTCGTTCACAATGGAGAGTTGTGCTACTAAATTTTTCGCACGAATTTCTTGAGACACACCAATCACAACATTTAAAATAATGATTGCCATAAAAAACATATTACTATAAGCACCGACTAAAGCTAAACATATCGCAATAATCACGTTTAGTAGGTTAAATAGGGTGAAGACATTATCAAAAATGATATCCTTATTACTTTTTGAAGTATCTGAAACATAGTCATTCACTTGTCCATTGGCTATTCGCTGATTAACTTCCTCTTTTGTTAATCCTGTTTCATTCATTTTCATTTTATCTACTCTCTCTTTTTCATTTATTCTTTCATTATTATATAGATATTTATCATAAGTTTAAAGTCTTTTAACAAATAATTAAACTCCTAACTAAAAAAGCTTAGGAGTTTAATTATTTTACTCATCTTGACTGGTCGTTTTTTCATCAGGTAATGAGGCATATCGACCATTACTTACAGCAAACACTAAATGTGCATTTGTCGAAATATATTGATTATAGGCATTGGTATTCACAATTTGTCCTTTTTCTTTATCTGAATCAACATAATACACTTCATAAGTAACTGAAGCACCTTTTGAATTAAAGTTTTCATAAATTAGTTTTGGGATGTCTCCTTCAAGTTGACCAAAAAATGACTTAATATATGGTCGTCCAGCAGAATAGGTGACATTAACCGTTTTATTATCATTACCTGTCAATTTTTTACCTGCTTCAACAGATTGAGCAATTAATTGACCAAATGGCACGTTATCAGAAAAGCTTTGTTTCGTGACAACCTGTAAATCAGGCGAGACGTTCGTTGCTTCTTCGGCAGAATAATTCGCAAAATTAGGAACAACCACGGCTTTTCCAACAGATATCGAGACACTCATTTTATCATGCTTGGCTAATTTTGTTTCTGGAGAAACTGTTTGTGATATGACAAAATCTGGTTCAATCTTATCTGAATCCGCTTCTTTGAACTCGACATTGATGTCATTTTTCTTTGCCCAATCTTCAACCTCTGATTTTGCTTTTTTTCTAAAATCAGGAACAGAGATATTCTTTTCAAAAACTTCTTTTCCTTTAGAGAAGTAAACATTGGCAATATCTTGACGCAAATAATTCTCTTTATTGACTTCTTTATCAGTAAATTCCAACCTAATAAATTTACCTGTTTCGATTTTATCATTGTATTCATCAATGATTGTGACATTTTCGGCTTTATTTTTTTTAATCCATTGTTCCACTTCTTCTTTAGACATCGTTTCAAAATCAGGTAACGTAATTTTCCCTTTTGGATCTGCTCCTTCACTTACCTTAAATGTTATGTTAGAGCCTTTTTTAATCTTTTTATTTGGTGTAACTGATTGACTTATAATACCGTTTGAATCTATTTTTAAGGAATATTCTTGTTTTATTTCAGGTTTCATTTTATTTTCAGTTGCCCAGTTTTTTGCCTCCACAACGGTTTTACCTGAAAAATCTGGTACTGATACACGGGTCATTTGATAATATACCATATACAACAACAGTAAACAGATACCAACTATCCCACCTATCAGGATTCGTTTTGTTTGTTGTTTTTTCTTATAATCAGGGTCTATTTCAACATCATGTTCTACCCCATTACCTGTCGAATGGTCTTCATCTATCCCCTTATCAGATTTTTTTCGTTTTCTTTTAACTTTTATTTTGGTGTCATTGACATGTTTTGTTTCTTCTTGAAACATAACATCTACATCGTCAAACTCTTGCTTATCATAGTCGGAAGCTGATGATTGTAAATCATCGGTTTCTAATGCGAGATTTTCGTTTGTATCTGACGACACGTCTTTATTATTTTTTTTTTCATTCAACATATTTTTATAATTATCACTATCAAAATTTGATAAAAAATCAGACATTCTCTTTTAAAGCTCCTTTTCTTAGAAGGTAGGAGTGATCAGATTGTAACGCTATCTCAGGTGAGTGTGTGACAACCACTACACATTTGTTGTGTTTATGAGCTAACATTTTAAATATTTCCACAATCTCTTGTTCCATCTCTTCATCCAGATTACCGGTTGGTTCATCAGCCAATATCACATCTACATTAGTTGACAAAGCTCTTGCGATTGCCACCCGTTGTTGTTCTCCTCCTGATAATTGTGTCACCAAGCGTTTTGATTTTTCATTTGGTATTCCCATATAATCTAATAAATTAATGGCGACAGTTTCTTGCTCATCAGGTAGTTTATTATCCGTAATGGCCATTGGGACCATCACATTCTCAACGGCTGTTAAATACGGAATTAAATTATAATTTTGAAATATTATGCTAATGTAATCTCTACGATAAGTATCATAGCCAATTTTTTCAATATTTTTCTTCTCGTAAAAAACTCGACCTTCCTGCGGTGTATCAAGTCCCGCTAATAACGATAGTAAAGTCGTTTTACCAGATCCAGATTGCCCAACAATGGTATAAAATTTACCTTTTTCAAATGCAACGTTCGTATTTTTCAAAATGAACCGACGCGTATCACCATCTTGGTAATAGTAGTTTAACTTACTTGCTTTTAATATAGACACGGCTTAGACTCCTTTACATCATTATTTTCTTCGGATTGAGCCTCATAATGTAAACTAGAGGAACAATCGTAGATAGTAACACAACTATTAACCCAACGAGATAAAATAGAACAATGTAGGAAGGCGTTAATCTAATTTCATATGCACTAACAACATCATCTTCAGTTAGATTGATGTCGTTTATCGGGCTACCATAAATTATGGTATTATCCTCTGTCACATGATCGCTTTGTGTGGTCATCAATGAGTCAGAAAATCCTTTTGCTAGCAAATTACCAGAAAATACGGATAACGTCATCGCTACCAATGCTACTAACATTACTTCCACGACAATTTGTCCTACAACGTTGAGTCGCTTCTCTCCAAGAGACAAGTATATCCCTAATTCGTGTTTTCGATCTCTTAAGAACAGTATCGTTACTAACGTAATAATAAAAATAGACGCAATCACAGACACAATAAGCACGATACGAGAGATTTTCGCCATTCCTTTAATAGGACCAGCAATTGAATCAAACTGATCAGAACTTGCTTCTATTTTATAGTATCCTAACCCCTTATCTTTTAGAATTTGGTTTCCAAGCATTCGAAAGTCTTCAATGTCTTCAGGTTTGTTTAATACATATGTTGCTTGAATAGATGTATAAGAAAACTCTTTTAACACTGTGTCTTTGTCCATTACTTTTTCATTTTCATCTAAAAAATTATCAGGGAAACTATCATATGAAAATTCTAGCATTTCCTTTTGTGTTTTTTCGATGTAATCATTTGGTAAGTATATAGCATTTAACTTGTCATATAAATCAATGGTTTGATTCATTTTTTGATCCGTGTCTTTTTGAGTATTTCCTGTTGATTTTTTTTCTTTTATTTCTTTTACATCAAACAAACCAATAATTTCAATCGGATACTCTTTTGCTTTGGTTTCAGTCTCTGTGTCACCAGACCCTCCTTGACTAATATGCGTAACGAGTCGGTCAAACACCACTTTATCTCCTACATGAATGTTGTTTTCTTTTGCTACTTTATCCGAAATGATGGCAACAGCCGATCCCTTTTTAATTTCATCAGCATTGAAAGTTCGACCGTCTACTAAGCTAATCTTTTTAGATTGCTCATCAACAAGTTCTGGTCGACTCGCTCCCTTTATATCAAAATAAGAGATGCCTTCAAATTCACGCACATAACTATCATCTGAAGGCTGCACGTTTTTAATCTTTTTGGTTTGCATCATATCCGTAACTGAGTAGTCATAAAATTTCACTTGTTTTAACTGACCAATTTCTTTATAAACAGTTGTATCTGGCTCTTTGATGTCCAGTTCTTTTCCAGACTCTTCTATTTCTTGAATTTTATCTTCATTAAAAGATACCGTTGCATTGGCACCTAGTTGTGTTTTAATATTAGTCTCAACACCACGAGTTGCTTGTTGAATCGCAATCGCACCTGCCATTAAGTTTCCTAAAATAAATATCACTAAAAATAAAATGATCGATTTACCCTTTCTCCGCTGAATACTTAATAAGGCTCTTTTTAAAAAGTTCACTTTTTCACTTCCTTTTTAATAACTGTCTTATCAATCATTTTATCATCCTTTATTATAAAATTCATTAAAATTTAATTTTTTCATAAAAAATAATTCAAACTTTTATCACTACTCTCTCCTTTTGCTAATAAAAAAGATGGCAAAGCGTGTTGAAACGCCTTACCATCTTTAAAAAATTTATATTTGGTTATTTTGCAAACGATACATATCGTAGTATAACCCCTCTTTATCAATTAACTCATCATGCGTTCCTTTTTCAACAATATGACCTTTTTCAAGAACTAAAATAAGATTGGCATCTTTAATAGTAGACAATCTATGTGCAATGGCAATCGTCGTACGACCTTTACGCATTTTCTCTAATCCTTCTTGAATCAGTGTTTCGGTTTCAGTATCAATATTAGCAGTGGCCTCATCTAATACTAAAATCTTCGGGTCAGTAACGATTGTTCTGGCAAATGAAATCAACTGACGTTGGCCACTTGAAAAACTTGATCCGCCTTCCAAAACAGGTGCATGATACTTTTTAGGTAATGTCTCAATAAATTTATCCGCTTGAACAAATTTTGCCGCATGAACAATCTGCTCATCTGTAATCGCGCTATTTAACAATCTAATATTGCTTGAAATGTCACCATAAAACATAAACGCATCTTGTAAGACTAATCCCATTTTCTCACGTAATTCTTCCATTGGATAATCTTTGATATTCACATCATCAATTAAAATGTCACCATCATAAAACTCATAAAATCGCATCAGCACATTGATAATTGAACTTTTACCACTTCCAGTATGACCAACTAACGCCACTGTTTCACCTGGATTTGCGACAAAACTAATGTTATTTAATACGTTATGCTTTCCATCATAAGAAAAACTAACATCTCTGAACTCGATTTTTGCGTTTGTAATGGTTGCATTAGCTCCTTCATTTTGTTGTGGAACTAATTCTTCATGATCTAAAATACGCATAATTCGGCTTCCAGCAACAAGCCCATCTTGAAATGTACTTAAAAAGTCCATCATCTGTGTCATTGGATTAAAAAATTGTTGTACGTATGAAATAAACGCATAAATCATCCCAACTTCAACTAATGAGTTGAATGATTTAAACCCAAAGAACCCTAAAATCATCGCTGTTGCTAAAGCGAAAAGTAAGTTAATAATCGGTGCAAGAAGTAATGAATTGGTCCGAATCATGGCATACTTTGTTTTTAAGTATTCATTATTATTTTCTTCAAATTCTTCTTCAAGACGTTCTTCTTGTCTAAAGTATTGCACAATTTGCATACCTGAGATCGATTCATTTAATTTTGTGTTTAATTGACTTAATCTCTCACGCATGTTGCGGTAAATCTTTGAACTAAATTTTTGATAATACCAGATAATCACCAGTAATATCGGGAAAAAGATCAAACAAGCAAACATTAATTGCACATTAATTGTTGCCATGGCAATAAATGATGCCACGATACCAAATAACGCAGATAAAACCATCAAGAAAACTAACCAAAAATCAAATAACGTTTCAGTGTCATTTGTCACACGAGAAACAATTGATCCAGCAGGTGTCTGGTCAAAGTATCTCATGCCCATCATTTGTAGTTTTGAGAATAACTTAACGCGGATAGATTGGTATGTTTGCAATGAGCCTTTGTAATATAAAATCCACTGTCCAAACCATACAATAGCTTTAAATAACGTTCCTAAACCATAAAGGGCAGCGAAATATAAAATCGTCTGTGTCGTCACACTAGTATCTGTTAGATGATTATCCATAAACACTTGCAAAATTTTCGGCAAAATAATATTAACGACCGCAAGTAACACGGCAAATACTAATGAGCCGACAAAGTATTTTCTAAACGGTTTAGCAAAAGTTATCAAACGCTTAACGATTTCTTTTTGCTCTTTCATCGTAAACGACTTGGACCATGCTGATTGTTGTTCTTCCATTAGTTTAGCCCCCCTTCAATTTTTTGTTCAAGTTGTTGATGGTCATACATTTTCTTATACTAACCATTTAACGCAATCAACTCGTTATGGGTGCCTCGTTCGATGATTTTTCCTTCATCAATCACAATGATTTCTTTTGCATGTTTTACACTACTTAATCTATGAGTCGTGATAATCGTTGTTTTATTTTGTCTTGTTTCTTTCAAACTAGATAATATTAATTCCTCTGTTTTAGCATCAACAGCAGATAACGCATCATCTAAAATTAATAATTCTGGTTCTGTTAATAGGGCTCGTGCAATCGAGATACGTTGTTTTTGACCACCTGAAAGAGAGACACCACGTTCTCCAACCATTGTGTCATAACCATGACTAAATCCCATAATATCATCATGTACAGCAGCTTGTTTAGCAATCGTTTCGACTAATTCTTGCGATGCTTTTGGGCGACCAAATCGAATATTATCTCTTACTGTCATCGAAAACAGGAAATGATCTTGTGGCACATAACCAATCGAATGAAGTAGTGCATCTAATGTATAATGTTGTAATTTGTTACCACCAAATACTATTTCACCATCATAATCATCGTATTCACGCATTAACAGTTTTAGTAATGTTGTTTTCCCTGATCCAGTTTTACCAACTATTCCAAGAGTATCTCCCTCATGTAAGGTAAAATCTATATTTTCTAATGCTGTTACCTCATCACCTGGGTAATTAAATTTGTCTACGTGATAATGGATATCTCCTTTTGCTGGCTGAGATACACCTGTTTTCATTTCTATAATCGCTGACTTTTCACTTAATAATTCATTAACACGGTCATAACTTGCATTCCCTCGTTGCAAAATGTTGAAGAAACGCCCGATTGCGAACATTGGCCAAACCAACATTCCAATATAGTTAAAAAATGAGATTAACTGCCCAATTGAAATACTTCCAGTTTTAACTAAGTAGCCACCTAGTGAAATCGAAATAATGTAACTTAACCCAATAATAATTGTAATCAGTGGATCAAATAATGCATCTAAAAAGTTGACGCGATTATTTTTTCTAACAGAGTAATCCACTTTTTCTTTAAAATCTTCTATTTCTTCTTTTTCTTGTCCAAAAGTTTTAATCACTTTTATCCCAGTAATTGTTTCTTGTGTTTTATCATTTAATCTTGAAAACGCATCTTGTGACTCTTTAAATGCTGCATGTAACTTGTCTCCAAGTTTACTAGATAACACAGCAAGTAGTGGAAACGGTAGTAACGCTAGTAATGTTAAACGCCAATCAATGAAAATAATCATCGCAATCACCGTTATAGCTCCTGTAATAAACGCATCAGCAAAGGTTAAAATCCCTCCACCGGCCACGTTTTGGATGGCGTTTAAGTCATTTGTGGCATGTGCCATTAAATCTCCTGTACGATAACGTTGATAAAACGTTTGGTCCATCTGCGTAAAATGATGGAACAATCTTTTTCTCATACGTTTTTCTAATCTAGCTGCACCACCCCAGATGTGTGTTCGCCACACATAACGCAATAAATACACCACGATAGCCGCTAATACTAATAATCCAACCCAAAACATTAATTTTTGAACGGTTAATGTTTTATCAGCAATAGAGTCCACGACAATCCCAATCACTCTCGGCGGTAATAATTGAATGATAGCAACTAAAATTAATGCCCCTACACCGATAATGTAGTTTTTCTTTTCTTCTTTGAAAAACCAAGCTAATTTTTTAAAAACGCTCAAGTTGTTCACTCCTTTTGACCATAAAAAAACAGGTGCGAAAAAGCACCCGTTTTTTATGTTTTTTATTCATTCCAAAACAAAACAACTATTTTTTCTTCTTGTTGTTTTGAGCTGTCATGTTTTGCATCATTTGACGTATTTTCTTCTCTGACGGTTTTTGACCCATCTGTGACATCATCATACGCAACATATCCTCATTAACGGGAGGATTTTTCTGTAATTGATCTTCAAATGTTTTCTTTGCTAAAAAGAATCCACCGACTGCTCCTAAAATTAGGGCAATAATAATGAATAAAATAGCTAATCCAGTATTCATCTTTTCGACGCTCCTTCCTCCAATTAATCTACTCCACAATAATCAATTGTACTAGAAAATAACGTCAATGAAAAGACTCTTTTAACAAATTTAGGCATTATTTTCAATATCTATTAACAAATTAGGATTAAATTCTCCTTTTTTCAACATTTTAATCTCATGATAGTATGGTGCTTTGGCTGTTTTTTTATCTTCACCTACAAAAGGTGTTTCTAAAATTTTCGGTAACTCTGTTAATTGGTCGTGATGAACCACATAATTTAATGCATCAAACCCAATTGTCCCAAAGCCAATATTAGCATGACGGTCTTTATGTGAGCCTTGATCGTTTTTAGAATCATTGACATGAATGACTTTTAATCTGTCCAAACCAATGATTTTGTCAAACTCTTCTAACACACCATCAAAATCTTCACGTACATTATAACCCGCATCGTTAATGTGACATGTATCTAGAGTGACAGATAATTTATCGTTATGTGTTACACCATCAATAATACGTGCGATTTCCTCAAATGAACGACCGATTTCTGTTCCTTTTCCCGCCATCGTTTCTAGCGCAATCTGTGGTGTTTGATCACTTGTTAACACTTCATTTAATCCTTTAATAATTTGGTTAATCCCCGCATCAACTCCCGCTCCAACATGGGCACCAGGATGCATTGTTATTTGTGTTGCACCAATAGCTGACACACGTTCAATTTCTTGACGTAAAAAGTCAATGGCAAACCCAAAGTTTTGTGGTTTCGTTGTGTTACCAAGATTGATGATATAAGGAGCGTGTACCACTATTTTATTCATGTCTAAATCATGTTGAAGCATAAATTCTCGACCTGCTTCAATATTTAACTCTTCAATTGGTTTTCTTCGTGTATTTTGTGGTGCCCCTGTATAAATCATAAAAGTTGATGCACCATATTCTGCTGATTGTTTTGCTGACCCTAACAGCATCTCTTTTCCACTCATACTAACATGAGACCCTAATAACATAAAATAATTCCTCATTTCTATTAACTTACTTTATAGATTGTAGCGTTTTATCGAATTGACTACAAGATTATTGCCTAAAAAAATAACCGAACAAATTCGTTCGATTATTTTTGATAATTTAATTCAAATCGTTTCGCAAAAAGCGATAGTGAGTAGCAAATGGCAAAATAACACACTGTCATGATGATGAACATCACCAATACTGTACTAGGGTATTGGGCATAAATAATTTTAGAATTGTGTGTCAACTCTGGTAACGAAATCACAACTGCTAACGATGTATCACGAATTAACGAAACAAACTGGCTAACAAGCGGAGGAACCATCAATTTAATCCCCTGTGGTAATACAATATAATACATTGTTTGAGCAATATTAAGACCAGTTGAACGACCCGCTTCCATTTGTCCTTTAGGTACAGCTTCAATACCACCTCGAATAATTTCAGATAGCATTGCTGATTCAAAAATCGTCAATGCCACAACCGCTGACCAAAAAATACTAAACTGTATACCAATTTGAGGCAACGCAAAATACGTAAAGAATATAATTAAAAGTAATGGTAAATTTCTGATGATATCAATGATAAGTCCAACTATTTTGGATAAGTACGGTATGCGTAAAAATCGGATAACACCTAAAATCCCACCAATGATAAAACTAAAAATAATCGAAATAACCGCTACTTCGAGAGTTACTAATAACCCATCAAAAATAAAACGTAAATTAGGTAATGTCAAAGCTTGAGCAAAATTCATTTCTTTCACTCCTTTCTTAATTTGTTGCAACGCGTGTTTCAATATATCGCATCAAATACGACAACGGCATCGTCATCAGTAGATAAATGAGGCCAATTAATGTATAAGTGCCTAACGTATTAAACGTTTCACTGGCAATCAAGTCACCGGTATACATAAGATCTGCTCCTGTAACCATAGCTAAAATAGACGAATTTTTAACTAAATTGATAAATTGATTCCCCAATGAAGGCAACGCTACCTTAAATGCTTGGGGTAACACGATATAGTACATAATTTGGAAATAATTTAAGCCTGAAGACATTCCTGCTTCTTTTTGACCCGTTGATACAGCTTCAATACCTGATCGAACCGTATCCGCAATAAAAGCTGATGTATATAGTGTTAAGCCGATGGTACCTGATGTGATTCCATTAAATTTAAATCCATACAACGGTAATACAACAAAGAAAAACATTACCACAATTAATAAAGGAATATTACGGAAAAAATTAACGTAGATATTGCCAATTCGTCGAATCCATTTTTTTGTGGCTACTTGCATCATGGCTGTTATGGTTCCAATAATCAAACTACCAATTAACGCAATCAAGCTGGCTGTCAATGTTACTTTTAGTCCAGATAAAATATCTTGATGATAAGTATTCCAAATTTCTAACATAGTCTCAACTCCTTTATCTTTTAGTCTTTAATCCATTTTTTATATATCTTGTCATAGGTGCCATCTTTTTTCATGTCTGATAACAAGCGATTGACTTCATTTACTAAGTCTGTTTGCCCTTTATTAAACGCAATTCCATATGGTTCCTCAGTAAAATTACCACCAACTAATTCATAATCAGGGTTTTCAGATGCCATACCTAAAAGGATGCTATTATCTGTTGTCATCGCATCGCCTTGACCAGATTGAAGAGCCGTAAACGCTTCAGCATAGTTTTCTAATTCTAAAACTGTCACATCAGGGGCTTTTTTCCTCACGTTTACAGCTGAAGTAGATCCTTTTACTGCTAAAACTATTTTCCCTGCTTTTAAATCATCAATACTTTTTATGTCGCTACCTTTTTTAACTAAAAGAGATTGTCCCGCATCAAAATAAACATCTGAAAAATCCACTTGTTTTTTACGCTCGTCACTAATGGTCATAGTGGCAATAATCGCATCAATGTTTCCATTTTTCAAAAGAGGGATTCTTGTTTTTGATGTCACCTCAACAAATTCTGCTTTCTTTTCATCACCTAACAGACGTTTAGTGATTTCTTTTGCGATATCAATATCCAATCCTTCTACTTCTCTTTTTTCTATATTCATCAAACCAAATAATTTGGTGTCATACTTGACTCCCCAAATCATTTTATCGTTCTCTTTGATTTTATCTAACACATTTGATTCAGAAATACTTTTTGCCCCACAAGCTCCAAGTAAAAAAACGAAAGAAAGCATCATTAACATCAATAAACCACGATAAACTTTTTTCATATTGCTCCCTCCTAATGACTAATAATTTTACTTAAAAATTGTTTCGCTCTTTCATCTTGTGGATCATCAAAAAAGGCTTCTGATTCGCGATCTTCTAGTACTTCTCCATCAGCCATAAAAATGACTCTATCCGCTACTTCTCTGGCAAATCCCATCTCATGAGTTACCACAACCATCGTCATACCAGACTCTTTTGCTAGAGACTTCATAACGTCCAATACTTCTCCAACCATCTCTGGGTCAAGTGCTGACGTTGGTTCATCAAATAACATATAATCAGGTGTCATAGCTAAACTTCTTGCAATAGCCACACGTTGTTGTTGACCTCCTGACAATTGTGAGGGATACGACTCTTTTTTATCTAACATGCCAACTCTTTCTAATAAACGCTCAGCACGTTCATTTGCTGCTTGCTTATCTAGACCCAATACTTTTATTGGTGCTAACGTAACGTTTTCTAAAACCGTCATATTTGCATATAAGTTAAATTGTTGGAATACCATCCCTAGATTTTTTCTGACATCATTTAAATTCGTTTTTGGATCAAAAATATTCGTTCCATCTACTATTAATTCGCCCGTTGTGATATCTTCAAGTGCATTGATACAACGTAACATGGTACTTTTCCCTGAACCAGAAGGGCCTAGCACAACAACAACCTCACCTGTCTCAATGCTTAAATTAATATTTTTCAACGCATGAAACTCACCATAATACTTTTCTACATTTTTAAATGTAATCATTGTTAAAAACCCCTTTCTTATAACATCATGATAAATAACATTCTTCTCTCATTAAAACCTAATGTTATTCTATTAAGAACTAATTATATACTCAAAACTTAACAGTTGTAAAGGTTTCTTAAATGAAAATTTCTGAAAAAATTATTAAAAACGTTGTATTTAGAGAAACAATTTATCCTATTAAGAACAATAAATAATAAAATTTACAAGTTATGTTGCAACCTATCCACTTCATTATGGACAGATAAAAAAGCTAAAAAAATGATGTTATGCATCATTTTTTTAGCTAATTTAAAAACCTTAAAATGTTAAAAGGAAATATTTTTTCTTACCACGACGAACCACAATAAATGAGTTCTCGATTTTATCTTTATCTGATAAAACATAGTCTAGGTCTTGGATTCTATCGCCGTTAATGTAAATAGCACCATTTTGGACATCTTCACGTGCTTGACGTTTTGACGATTCAATACCAGAGTTGACTAGTAATTCAACAAGGTTTAAATCATCATTAGCTGAGACATCATAACTAGGAACATCTTTAAATCCTTGTTTAATTTCTTCAGCTGTTAATTCCTTGATGTCACCACTAAACAGTGCTTTAGAAATTCTAACAGCTTGTTCGTAAGATTTTTCACCATGAACAAGTGTTGTCACTTCTTTAGCCAACGCTTTTTGAGCTGCTCTTTCATGAGGTGCCTCATTAAATTCTTTTTCAATCTCAGCAATTTTATCTAGTGATAAAAATGTAAAGTATTTTAAGAATTGGACCGCATCACGATCATCTGTATTTAACCAAAATTGATAAAATTCATAAGGAGATGTTTTATCTGCATCTAACCAAACCGCATTTCCTTCTGTTTTACCAAATTTTGTACCATCTGCCTTTTTAATTAGTGGCATCGTTAATCCGTATCCTTGAACTTCTTTTTCACGGCGTAATAACTCAATTCCTGAAGTGATATTTCCCCACTGATCACTTCCACCTAATTGAAGTTTTACTCCTTCAGTCTCATATAATTTTAGAAAGTCATAAGCTTGCAGTAATTGGTAGGCAAATTCAGTATATGAAATACCTGTTTCAATACGACGCTTCACACTTTCTTTACTCATCATATAGTTAATTGTAAAGTTTTTACCCACATCTCTTAAAAAGTCAATCAATGTCATACTAGTTAACCAATCAGCATTATTAGCTAAAATTGCAGGATTTGTTTTATCATCAAAATCAATAAAACGAGACAATTGATTTTTAAGACTATTAGCCCATGATTCAACAATTTCAGTAGAATTTAAACTACGTTCTGCATCTTTAAATGATGGGTCACCAATCATACCCGTTCCCCCACCAACAAGTGCTACTGGCACGTGTCCTTGTTCTTGAAATCGTTTTAAGGTTAATACTGGTAATAAATGACCGATGTGTAAACTATCTGCTGTCGGATCAAAACCAATATACAACTTAACAGACTCTTCATTCAATAATTCTTCTAATGCTTGTTCGTCAGTCATTTGATAGACGAGACCACGATCCTTTAATTCTGATAAAAAATTCGTTGTCATATTAGTTCCTCCTTAATTTTATTCATCTTTAATCTTAACCTATTCAAATCATAAAAGAAAGATGAAAACGTCATTTTTATCTTATAAAATCAAAACAATTTGACTAAGTATAATGATTAATTGTAAAATAATATAATTGAGCATATTAATATAAGATGAGGTGATACATTGAATGAGGATAATCAGTTTGACCCCTCTAACGAATTGAACAGTCAAGTTCCCGAACAATTGGACACACAAGCACCTGAACCCAATAGCAAACACGATTGGCCATTTGTCCTAAATGTGACATATCGCGTCATTCGCTCTCTCATGTTATTACTTATCGTTGTTGTACTAGCTGTTGCAACGTTAGGTGTTGGAACCGGTATAGGATACTTTGCCTCACTAGTCAAAACGGTAGATGTTCCAAAACCAGATGACCTTATAAAAAAAATCTCTAATTTGGATCAACAATCAAATATGACTTATGCAGACGGATCACAAATTGCTGTTATTCAATCCGATTTAATCAGAACAAACGTCTCTTCTGATAGCATTTCGGACTTTATAAAAGAAGCCTTGATATCAACTGAGGATGAGAACTTTTTTAAACATAAAGGAATCGTTCCAAAAGCCATTGCTCGTGCAACGATTTCTGATGTCATAGGTATTGGTAATAAATCTGGTGGTTCAACAATTACGCAACAGCTTGTCAAACAGCAAGTTTTAACTAATGAAACATCTTATCGTAGAAAAGCATCCGAGATTGTACTAGCCTTAAAAACAGAGAAAATCATGTCAAAAGATGAGATTTTAAGTTCCTACTTGAATGTATCCCCATTTGGGCGAAACAATCATGGTGAAAACATTGCTGGTATTGAGGAAGCTGCTTTAGGTATATTTGGTGTTCATGCCAGTGATGTGACACTTCCACAAGCTGCCTTTTTAGCAGGATTACCGCAAAGCCCTATTGAGTATTCACCTTACACCAATGACGCACAACTAAAAGAAGACTTAAGTGCTGGATTGAATCGAAAAAATGACGTGTTATTCAATATGTATCGTGAAAAAATTATCACAAAAGATGAATACGAAGCAGCTAAAGGGTATGATTTGAAGCAAGATTTTCTCAAACCAGAACCAAAAGCAGAAAATGATAATGGCTTTTTATACAACTATATTTATGACGAAGCCACGCGTGTGTTAATGCCTAGCTACTATGAAGCAGACGGGTATACTGAAGCCGACATTAATGAGTCGAAACAATTATTCGATCAATACTTTGAACGCGTGAAAAAAGATATTGCTCGTTCTGGTTATACGATTCATTCTACTATTGATAAGACAACACATAATGCCATGCAAGAAGCAGTTAATAACTTTGGGTACTTACTTGATGACGGCAGCGGAAAATTGCTCGAAACTGGTAGTGTCTTGATGGATAATCAAACTGGACGAATCTATGGGTTTATTGGTGGACGAGATTACAATCAAAATCAAAATAATCATGCCTTCCAAACAAGACGCTCACCTGGCTCTACGATGAAACCTATTTTAGCTTATGCTCCTGCTATTGATAATGGGATTATCGGTTCAGAATCAAAACTTTCTGACTACCCATTGAAATACAAAAATGGTCAAGAAGTAAAAAATTATTCTGATAAGGGGAGTAATTCGTTCAAATCAGTCAGAGAAGCGTTAAAATGGTCGTTGAATATTCCTGTTGTGAATCTTTACAATGATATGCTTCAAAGCATTGATCCTAAACAGTATTTTGACAAAATGAATATTGGACTTAACCCAGATGAATATTACCGAGAATCAATCCCTCTTGGAGGAACGGATCATGGTATGACTGTATTAGAAGAAACTGAAGCCTATGCCACTTTGGCAAATAAAGGGGTATATAATAAAGGGTATTCTATTGATAAAATCACCAATGAAAAAGGTGACGTGATTTATGAGCATAAACAAGAACCTAATCAAGTCTTTAAACCTGCCACTGCCTCAATCATGAATGACATGATGAGAGACGTATTAAAAAGTGGTACCGGGCAACCTGCTCAAGACGCACTCAAATCTGTTAATCCAACACTAGCTAAAGCAGACTGGGTTGGAAAAACGGGTACTTCTGAAAACGAACAAGATTATTGGTTTACAGCTTCAACACCTGGTGTGACAATGAGTAGTTGGATTGGCTATGATGATAACACCCAAATGAACTCTACTTGGAACAAACAAAACATGGTGTACTGGGCTTATATGACTAATTATGTTTACCAAAGAAATCCAGATGTTTTCAAAGCATCTGATAAATTTACCCTAGATCCTTCAGTGAAAAAAGAAAAAGTGGTTGAATTTACCGGTGAAAAAGTTGGGGTCGTTAAAGTTGATAATCAACAAATTAACCTAAAAGGGTCTAAAGAAATTGATAGCCTATATGCAACTGATGGACCAAAAGATAGCGTCTTTAAGTTTGGTATTGGTGGAACCGATGCTAATTATAAGGATGCTTGGAAAACATTTAGTAAACCTGCAACAAACAAACGTAAATAAATACATAAAAAAAGAGTGATAGCTTATTTTTAAGCCTCACTCTTTTTTGTTATTTCACAATCAGACGATCTAAACTAGCAAATGATAATGCAATATTTGCAATAGTACGTAATTGATTTAAACGATTTGTTCGAACTTCGTCATTATCAACCATCACCATTGTATCTTCAAAATAAGCTTCGATTAATGGGTTTAACTGACGTAATTCCTCATATAATTCATTTAACGTCAACTCACCCACTTTTTTAGAAACGGATGCGATGGCATCATATAATTTTTTCTCTGATTCATTTTCAAATAAATCAGGATTTACTGCACCTATTTCGTTATCTTCCACTTTATTTGATAAATTGATGACACGTGTCAACGACTCAATTGTTGGTCTAAAGTCCGATTCCGCTGCATGACTTTCTAGAATATCAGCCGTTTCAAACATGGTATGCAAGTTTTCTTGGCGACTTTCTAAAACTGCTTCGATGATATCATGGCGAATTTTTTTACCACTAAACCATTGTTTCATACGACCTTTAATGAATTCTGTTAGCACTTCTTCATCTGAGTCAATACTTAAACCAAAACGTTCAATGTCTTCATTAATTAATTCTTTCATTTGTTGTTGTAAACGAACGATTGGGAAATCCCATCCTTTCGATTCGATAATACGGATAATACCATAAGCTTGTCTTCTAAGTGCATATGGGTCATTTGATCCTTTAGGCATAAGTCCAACAGCAAAAAATGATAATAACGTATCAGACTTGTCTGCAATAGCTAAGACAGCCCCCACATTACTTTCAGGTAACTCGCCATCACTTGATTTAGGTAAATAATGCTCGCGAATCGCTTGAGCTACACCTTTACTTTCACCTTTAATTGTTGCATATTTTTCCCCGATTAATCCTTGTAACTCTGGAAACTCATCTACCATTAATGTGACCAAATCAAACTTATAAATTTGAGCAGCACGTTCTAAATCTTTCATCTCTGTGTCAGATAGACCAACTGATGTTCCAATTAATCTTGAAATCACAGAAACACGTTGCATTTTTTCATACATTGACCCAATTTTTTCATGGAATGTGACTGATTTTAGTTTTTCGACATAATCAGCAATAGATGATTTCAAATCTTCTTCATAGAAAAATTCTGCATCTTCCAAACGAGCTTGAAGAACTTTTTCATTTCCTTTTCGAACGTTATCAAGATAGTCGGAGTTACCATTTCGTACAGAGACAAAATGATTTAGTAAGTTTCCTTCTGAATCTAGGACTTCAAAATAACGTTGGTGTTCTTTCATCGACGTAATTAAAACTTCTGAAGGTAATGATAAGTAGTTTTTCTCAAAGTTTCCAACAAAAACAGTTGGGTATTCAACAAGATTAACGACTTCTTCTAATAAATCGGCATCTTGAGGAATTGTCCATTGATTTGCTTCTTCTATATCATTGATTTGTTTACTAATTTTGTCTTGACGAATCACTGGATTAACAATCACAAACTGTTCTTCCAAAGCTGTTTCGTAATCAGATGAGTGATTAATTGTCGCAACTTTTCCTAAGAAACGATGTCCACGAGAGGTGTTTGAGCTGTTAATGCCAAACAATGACATAGGGATAATGTTATCTTCAAGTAACGCCACTAACCAATGTACTGGACGGATAAAGCGGTAGTTTCCTTCTCCCCATGTCATACTGATTGGAAACGTTAAATGAGCAGCGACATCTGTTAAGCCTGGTAAAATCGTTTCAACAGGTTGGCCTTCAATAAATTTATCAACAAAGACATACTCAACATCTTTAATTGTTTCAACATATAAATCATCAGTTGTTGCCCCTTGACCTTTAGCAAACCCAATGGCTGCTTTTGTCCAATTACCGTCCGCATCTTGTGCGATTTTTTTTGCAGGTCCTTTTGCTTTTTCTTCTATGTTTTCTTGTTTATCAGCTAATCCATTTACACGAATAGCAAAACGTCTTGGTGTAGAAAACACTTCAATATTATCAAATGACACACGGTGTTCATTCAAGTAATCTGCTGCTTTTTTGGCAAATTGTTTTGATGTTGGAGTGACTAAATGAGCTGGTACTTCTTCCAACCCGACTTCTAATAAAAATTGTTTACTCATGAATATCCTCCTCCACTGATTCTTTTAATAATGGGAAACCTAATTTCTCACGTTCTTCAACAAACCCTTTAGCTAACGCTCTAGCCATATTACGAATTCTTGCTAAATAACCCGCACGTTCTGTAACAGATACGGCTCCTCTAGCGTCAAGTAAGTTAAACATGTGACTACATTTTAATACATAATCATACGCAGGATGAATTAATCCTAATTCAATGGCACGTTTTGCTTCGTTTTCATAACTGTTAAATAAGTTTAATAATAACTCTTGGTCACTTTGTTCAAATGAATACACTGAATGCTCATATTCAGGTTGCACAAAAATCTCACCGTATTTAACACCTTTCGTCCACTCTAAATCATAGACACTTTCAACTTCTTGAATGTAAGAAGCCAAACGTTCTAATCCATATGTAATTTCTGATGTAACAGGTTTACACTCTAATCCACCCACTTGTTGGAAATAAGTAAACTGAGTGATTTCCATGCCGTCTAACCAAACTTCCCAACCTAATCCAGCACAACCCATAGAAGGATTTTCCCAGTTATCTTCAACAAAACGAATGTCATGTTGTAATGGGTCAATGCCTAATACTTTCAAACTATCCAAATATAATTCTTGGATATTTTCTGGTGAAGGTTTCATCACGACTTGGAATTGATGATGTTGATACAAACGGTTTGGGTTATCTCCATATCTTCCGTCTGCAGGACGACGTGATGGTTCAACGTATGCTGCGTTCCAAGGCTCTGGACCAATCGCACGTAAAAAAGTATATGGACTCATTGTTCCGGCCCCTTTTTCCGTGTCGTAGGCTTGCATTAACATACAGCCTTGATTTGACCAATAATTTTGTAGAGCTAAAATCATTTCTTGTATGGTTAATTTTTGACTCATTGTTTCTCCTCCTATTTTTTTACATAATAAAAAGTCCCTATGCTTGATAAACATATCAAACATAGGGACGACTATTCGCGGTTCCACCCTACTTCCGTTTTCACGGCAGCTTCATTTTAAAACACTCCAGAATGCCTTCAAGATGATGTCTAATATTTGGCTTACACTCTCCCAAACTCGCTTTCATTAGCTCACTCAACTTTACTTAGTTCTTTCAACGTGTCTATCTAAGTTGTCTTTATTTTAATTGGTATTGTCTTGTTTGTCAATTTTGTTTTCTCTTTTTGGCATCATTTCCTTCCAATTTTGCATATCATCAATAAATTTTTTACTTTTTAGATGCAAGCCAACGTATTCTTCATAGATGGAATCAATCACTTGTCTAATGTATTGTTTCGTCTCGTCAGACAAGTTGATGCTTTTAATCTGTTCAAAACTAATATGATTAAATAATCGAATAAAATGCAATGCTCTTGGTGAGTAGTGAAACCTTCGATCATCCATTGACCAATGCTTTTGGCACAACACCCCGTGATATTTATCAGAAAAATCAAATGGTTCCTCTTGACTACCACAAATGGCACACGATGAAAAATTAAGTTGTATGCCAAAACGTTGAAGCAATTGGATTTCAAAAATATTGGTGATTATTTCGGCATCATAGCCCTCATCTATCAGGGTTAGTGAGTCTTTGATAAAACCAAATAAAAACGGATCATAGACATTATCGTCAATGGCAGCATCACTTAGATTCAAGATATAAGTAGCATAGGCTGATAAAAAAATATCCTGTTGAATCGCAAAAAAAGGATGAATGTCTTTGGCAGAGTTTAAAAAAGAGAGCCCTTCCTCTTTCAAATCACCAATGTAATTGGCTTGAGTAAAGGGTTGGATGGCTGAATTAATTTGACTGTTCTTTTTATTCGCGTGACGCACAAAAAACATGCGTTTGCCACTTGATTCAGTAAAAATCTTAACAAGTTTATCACTCTCACGATAATTCCTTGAAAAAAGAACAATCCCATTAACCTCTTGTGGTCCTCTCAATTTGCCACCTCCTTAAATGAATAAAAAACATGGAAAAATCCATGTTTAATAATCTGTTTCTCTGTATCCATAATTTTGTAAATCACGACGTTTATCACGCCAATTTTTTTGTACTTTGACCCACAATTCTAAGAAGACTTTATCACCTAAAAGGTTCTCAATATCTTTACGACTTTTCGTTCCGATATTTTTAAGCATTTTACCACCTTTACCAATGATAATACCTTTTTGGCTATCGCGTTCCACTATGATTGTGGCTTGAATATGAATTTTATCATGATCATCACGTTTCATACTTTCTGTTACGACCGCTACAGAATGAGGCACTTCTTGTTCTGTTAATTGTAAGACTTTCTCACGAATAAGTTCTGACACGATAAAATACTCCGGATGGTCAGTGACTTGATCATCTGGGAAAAACTGTGGCCCTTCTGGCATATCATTTACTAGTGTTTCTAATAAGTGTTCTACATTATTTCCTTCTGTTGCCGAGATTGGGACGATTTCTTTAAAATCAAGTTCTTGACGGTAATCATCAATAATCGGTAACAATTCATCTGGATGCACGGTATCAATTTTATTAATGACTAGATATACAGGAGCATCTGCTTTTTTCAATCGTTCGATGATAAAGTCATCACCACGACCTCTTGGCATATCTGCACTCACCATAAAGATAATGGCATCGACTTCACGTAACGCACTATAGGCTGTTTCTACCATGAAATCACCTAATTTATTTTTAGGTTTATGAATTCCTGGCGTATCAATAAACACAATTTGTGCTTCTTTTGTGGTATAAATTCCTTGAATTTTATTTCGTGTTGTTTGAGCTTTATTACTCATAATCGCAATTTTTTGAGCCACAATACGATTTAATAAGGTTGATTTCCCAACGTTTGGTCTTCCGACGATTGCGACAAATCCTGATTTAAAATTTTGTTCTGACATTCAATTTATCCTTTCTTAACGACCTACTAAAAATGATATTATTTTAGGTAGGAAGATGATCATCCCCACAAATAAAGCAAAAAAGGCACTGAGTAACACCATTCCGGCAGCCATGTCTTTTACTTTTTTCGCCAAAGGATGATACGTTTTATTTGTTACTAAATCAACTAATACTTCAAATGCTGTATTGGTCATTTCAGCCATCAATACTAACACAATCGCACAAATTAACCATAGCCATTCAGCGATTGAAATGTGACAGAAAACACCTAGTATAACCGCACTGAGTCCTAACAACATATGATACTTCATGTTTCGTTCTTCTTTTATCACAGTCTTTAATCCATATAATGCATGAGTTAAAGACTGGATAAAACGTCGATTTTTCTCAGTTTGTTTATCGTTCCAAGCCATACGCATCTAAAATCTTTCTCTGTAAATCAAACATCTCTTTCTCATCTTCTGGTGTCATATGGTCATATCCATTAAGATGCAAAAATCCATGAATCGTTAAAAAACCAAGTTCTCTATCAAATGAATGGGCATATTCTTCTGCTTGTTCTTTCGTTCGATCAACAGAAATGAATAAGTCCCCAATATTTCTTGGTAAACCAAGTTCTTCTAAATCAAATTCAAAACCTGATAAATCATCTTCTTCTAATGCAAAACTGATTACATCAGTCGGACGATCTTTTTGACGATGCTCTTTGTTGATTTGATGAATTTCTTCATCATCGACAAACGTTACTGACATTTCCGTATTTTCTGGTAGATTAATGACTTCTTGTTTCGCTGCAAAATCTATAATCGTTGAAACCAAGTTTAATTGTTCGTCTGTAAGTGTGTTCGTTTTATCAAGGAGTACCAAATCCATTGTTAAATCCTTCTTTCTTCTTGTTCTTGTTTCATTTTTTCTGCTTCTGATTTCATTTTCGGGTATTTAATTCGTGAATGGAATGTTGAACATAACCCGTCCACTAAGGATTTTTCAATTATGGCAATCTCATCCAATGTCAAACCTGATTCATTTAACTGCCCATCTTCTAATCTTGATTGAATTAAATTATGGACAAATTCTTTGATTTTTTCATTCGTTGGGTGATCCATCGCACGAACAGCTGCTTCAGCACTATCAGCAATATTAATCACACCTGCTTCACGAGATTGAGGTTTTGGTCCAGGATATCTAAATGCCTCTTCCGTTGTCTCTGGATGTCGTTCTTGCTCTTTAATGAAGAAATACTTCATCAAGGTTGTCCCATGATGTTGTTGACACACATCAATGACAAATTGTGGCATATTCGCTTCTTCTAGAATCTTCACACCATCTGTCACATGACTAAAAATAATTTCTTTACTATCTGATGGTAACAAGAAATTGTGAGGATTTTCTGCCCCATCTGGTAAATTTTCCACGAAAAAGTTTGCGTGTTTGATTTTACCCACGTCATGATAGTAACTTGCCACGCGTGTTAATAACGAGTTTCCTCCAATTTGAGCGACGGCGTTTGCACTTAAACTAGCAACCATCATACTATGATGATACGTTCCAGGAGCTTCTTCTAACAATTGTTTCAATAAAGGTTGATTTGGATTACTTAATTCATTTAATACAATCACACTATCATCTGTTAACAATAGTTCAATGTATGGATATAACCCAATAGATAAGATAAATGAAAATAACCCACTACCTGTTGAAATAAATAACGTCGTAATAGAGCGACTATCCCCAATATTAAAGCCTTGATAAATCACTAACACTGCCATAAATAAAATGGGCATAATAATTAATAAAAAGAAAGACTCTTTCAACTGTGCTCCAATCCGTTTGTTTACTAAAAATGTCGAAACAAACGCAGAGAACATGTAAAATAGCGAAATAACTAAAAGTGACGTCGTACCAGCAAGGTTATAAAAGATAAAGATTGAGAAAATTGCTTGGAACATCCCCATCAGTAGTCCCCAGCGTTTATCTAAAAACATATACAAAATAACCGAGCCAAATGCCGCAGGGAATAATAAAGAGACGTTGCTTAAGCTATCTTTTTGTAACAGATAAAGTAATTTCATAAACAGAACACTTACCGTAATAGCAATTGTGTACAGTGTCACACTTTTAACCCGAATCTCTTTATCTGAATGGCGTAAAATATAAATAATCAATACAATTTGCAACACGATCGCTAATATCATTGATAAAAGCGGTGATGTCGAGGTTGATTGATTGGTTAATCCAAGCAACTTAATTTTTTCCATTGCTTTTGAATCAATTTGTTCCCCTTCTCGAACAATGATTTCACCTTGATAAATCATGACAGGTAATACATTATTCTTAGCACTTTCTTTCATTGTGTCTGTCGCTTTGTCGTTGACTACTTCATTGACAACAATCGCTTTATCAAAAATCATAACCAAGAGATTCAATTCTTGAGACGTTAACTCTTTGTATTGAACCAATTCTTTGGCTGCTTGTTTTTCACTCTGTAATGTTGAGTTTCGAATATGTTTCGATAAAATTGTTTTTAAGGTACTTTCTGCTGCTTGTTCTAGATTATCAAGATCACTTGAAGATAATTGTAGTAATTCTTCATAAAATGTATCTGGAAAAGATTGAAAAAAAGCGATGTCTGCTTGGTTAAATTTTTCAAAATTCGATTTTAGCATCGGCAATTTATCTTCTACAGTTGGTTTAGAAGAACTTTTTTTGTCGTTATATTGTTTTTCTGCTGTCTCATTGACTTGCTTAACCAATTTAAAAATCGTTTGGACAGACTCTACTTGTTTTGTTTCAACATCTGGATTAAACGTGTACTCTGGCGTGATACTTTCCATCGCCAACCGTTGTTTTTCTTTTGTTTCATCCTTATTTTCAATTGTTTTATTAGCACGAATGGTCTCACTAGATAATTGCCCGACTTTATAAGTCACTTGCTTTTGTCTAACACTACCAAACATCAAACCAAACATGATTAAAGACATTAAAAATAGAATTAGAGGTGTATAATATTTTCCAAGTACTTTAGGCACTTGTTGTATTGTTTTCATTTACCTCACTCACTCCTTTTTGCTCCTTTTAGTTGTCTGCATATGCCTTAATGATATCAGCCACTACTGGATGTCTAACCACATCTTGAGTAGAAAATTCGATAAATGTAATATTTTTGATTCCTTTTAGAATTTTTTCCGCATGAATCAAACCACTTTCAACACCGCGTGGCAAATCGATTTGGGTTTTGTCACCATTGATAATCATTTTTGATCGATTTCCTAAACGGGTCAGAAACATCTTCATTTGAGCATTGGTTGTATTTTGTGCTTCATCTAAAATAACAAATGCTTCTTCTAACGTACGCCCTCTCATATAAGCTAAAGGTGCAATTTCAATCACACCTCTGTCCATCAAACGTGTCGTATGTTCCATACCAAGTATTTGATACAGTGCGTCATAAACTGGACGTAAGTATGGATTAACCTTCTCTTGTAAATCACCAGGTAAAAACCCTAAATTTTCTCCTGCTTCAACAGCCGGACGTGTGAGGATGATTTTTTCTACCTCACCTTTTTTTAGCGCACTCACCGCCATAACAACCGCTAAAAACGTTTTTCCCGTTCCAGCTGGACCAATACCAAACGTGACGTCATTTTTTTTAATGGCATGAATGTATTTTTTTTGCCCGTCGTTTTTTACACGAATTGGATTGCCTTTATTGTCTTTTAATAAAGCATGCTCATAAAGACTAAAAAATGTCTCCAATTGGCCTTTTTTAGCTAACTGGATAGCTGTTAAGACATCACTACTATTAATTTTGTGTCCTCTTAATATTAGTTGTTGTATAGCTGTTAAGATGTCTTGAACCATCGAAACATCTTCAGCATTTCCTGATAAATGAACAACCTCTCCCCTAGAAGAAATTGATACATGGGTATAATCTTCAAGCATTTTGATATGTTTATCGTGAGTTCCAAATATATCATTGCTTTCAATGTTTTTATCTAACATAAAAACTAATGTTGTTTCTGACGTCAATCACTACAGCTCCTTCATCATCTTATAACCTAAATAATACCATATTATGTCAATAAAAAAAATCAGGACTCATTATTTTATGAATCCAACGATTAACACAACGATTAACTTCTTTATCAAATCTGCCTTAACTTTTGACGCCGCCTTTAACATTTTCTTTATTAAATTCATAAAACCTTCGTATATTTTTACAGTTCATTTAAGGTTTGAAGACTATGATTAAGACAGTTCAAAGAAAGAAGATGATGTCGCAACAAATTGCCTGATTCTTTTGAGTGTTAGAGGCTCATTTGTCTCTACCTCCTTTATATAATGTGGGCGAACGTGGTGTTTTCACTCTAAGAGTCTAAACGTGTGTTTGTTCTCTATTTACCGAGGTGTAGGTTCGAATCCTACCGTCCACTTAGCACCACCATTTATCTTGAAAGGATGATTCATATGAAGAAAAAAACGATTCTCTTAGTAACCCTTGTAACTGCCATTACCACACGTGTCCTTGTGTTAAAAAAACACCAACGGACTGCACTCAATAAACAGACTGGCGACTATAGCTAGTCTGTTTTTATACGTGCATTTTGTTAAAGGCTTGTATTTTTTGTTGTAACTCTCGCTCTTCTTCTGGACTAACGCTATGTTCTCTTATTTTTTTATTAACCCATTCAGGTAATGATTCCCTCTTTTGTTTTAATTTTTTTGGTTGTTGTGCTTTCTTTTCTACAAGAAGTCTTTCAAATTTCTCTCGTAAAACGTTTGGATTTCTGACATGTCGCGACCAAAAATCATGTGTAGCTAACCACGTCACCATCTCTTCTATCTCACTCATCTCGATGTTTTCCTCCTCATGAATCCGTCGCAAATCATTCGCCCAACGTGACACATTGACACGGCTCATCTCTTTTGGAAAATCTTTTGCTAGATTGTCACGAAATGTTTTAGCTAAGTGCAACTGGCTTTTTGTGTATTGACACGCACTCTTTTTATTCTTTGTATTATTATTTTTAGTATTAGTTATAGTATTCTCTTTAAACGTTTCTTTCATAGGGTCATCACCTTTTGTTGGGGAGGTCGACTTTTTTTCTTTAATAGGCTCTTCAACTATTCTTATACGCCTCTGATCGATTTCTTTACTGTCTTTTTTATACCGCAATTCCACTGTGATGAACCCCTGTTCTTTCAGTTGATTGACCCATTTTGAAACGGAAGTCTTACTCACGCCATAACGTGTCGCAAAATAATCATTGCTTGCCCAACAATAGCCTTCTTGATTGCAAAGTGCTGTAATTTCTCCGTACAATAATTTGGCATTCGGACTGATCGTTTTGGCATATCTCACGTTCGCTGGAATAATACATAATAATTCGGTTGTTGTGTCATTAACTTGTCCTCCATGATATTTTTTCTCTACACTTATATAAACGATTGCCAAATCAATTTTGTCACCTATTTTTTTAATTTATTTTAACCAACTATTATTTAACTATGTTATGATATAGCTATATAACAGACTGACTAAGGAGAGAATAACGATGGATTTAAACTTATTTATGACTTGGATTATTGGTATTGGTGTTATTGCAAGCGTGATTTTTACCGGTATCCAATTACAACAGAATAAAAAAAATGACTATAAAAAACTTGTTTCAAAAAATGTGTTTGTTTGGGTTGCAGAATTTAGAGAATTAATGACGCAATTCCTACTTGAATACAACGGAACAAACGATAAGAACGAGTTGAAAAATTTGTTGTTTGAAATAAGACTAAACTGTTCAAACAATAACCCTGATCAGGTCGATTTAATTAATTTATTAACATTGGCAATCGAATTTGATGAGTACCACGATAAAATATCTGATGATATCATTCGCCAAACTGATGTTGTGCTAGATAATGCAACAAGACTTTTTGCGTTAGAATATGGCGTGACAGAGCAAGAATTACAAATGAATCATCAAAACATTTACGATAGCTATAGCCCACTAACTATCCGCTACATCAAAAAAGAAAAAAATAAAGATATTAAAAAGAAACCGACATCAACTAAACAATAAATAGACATTTTTTAAACGTGCTGATACATTTATACTATCAGTGCGTTTTTATTTTAAAAAATACGTGTTAAAAAGGAGACTGATCATGAAAAAAGGACTTGCCCCAATTTTTAACCAAGACACTAGCATACTCGTTTTAGGAAGTTCACCCAGTGAACAATCTTTAAAAAAGCAACAATATTACGGAAATAATGGCAATCAATTTTGGAAAATTTTATTTAACTATTACAATGTGCCATTTGAAACAGACTATAACAAACGTGTGACTTTCCTTTTAGATCACCACATTGGTTTATGGGATGTTTATCATTTATTTGAGCGTAACGGCAGTTTAGATACGTCGTTTAAAACAGTTGAGTTAAATGATTTTAGCCAAATTCTAACTCAAGCAGATATCAAATTAATTATCACAAACGGTAAGAAAGCCTATGATGAAGTCATTAACAATCAGCTATTTCCACAAATAAAAATCGCTCCTTGTATCTCAACTAGTGGTGCTGCAAATGGACAGATGGAAAAACGAAAAATGCAGTGGGAGGAAGCGTTGGGAATGGTGGATAAAGAATTTTATTAAATCTACTTTTCAATGTAGAATCACTCATATTTTTATGATAAAATAACTCAGCAATTGTTCAAAATTGCACAATTTATTTTGAGAGGGTTTTTTATTTGAAAAATATACTTGATTACCAACCATTAAATCTTTATACCAACTACAAAGAGGCGGCCGAAAAAACACCGATGATTCCGATTATTTTCGATGAAACACTCCCAGCTTTTGCCTCACTTGGCTTAGAAACAACGTATAAAGATAGCCATGACAAAACATTAAAAAGAGCCTATCAGTTAGCTCAACTAGGTGTTAAAAAAGGCGATAAAATCATCCTATATAAAAGTCCTAAATTTGATACGTATTTACTTGCTGTCGCAGCATCTTTCCTTGGTGCGATACCTGTCATGGTGTCTTATCATTTACCACCTGAAACAATTAGCGTGTTTGTTGAGCGTTTAGAAGATCCATTTATTTTATTTGATGATATGACTGAAGAACATGTAAAAGCTGTGCAAAATAGTTCACATGATAAAAAAATTTCATTAGATATCTTGTTAAATGCCTCAGCACAACCTGTATCGCAAGAAGAGTTGGGCAAAGATGACATAGCATACATGACTCACACGTCTGGCACAACAGGTATCCCAAAACTGATTTGTCATTCTTATCACTCAATGGGATGGCGAACTAAATGGCAACGAGAAATATTTACTCATATTTCAAAAAAAGAATTGGTCGCGTTTCACATCTCTCCTGTTCATTCTCGTTTTAATATTGGAGTCTCTTCATTGATGAGTATGGGATTTCCTATGATGCCGCTAGCCAGTGCCACACCTCAACGAGTGGAAGATATGCTAACAACACACCAACCTATTGCATTGGAAACTCATCCAAACAATTTCGTCCAATGGGCAAGACTGGCAAAAGAAAAACCTCATGTGTTTACTAGTATTAAGTTTTATCATTCAACATTTGATGCAATAAACAATGCGACTATGTTAGCCTTTTTAAACGCATCTAAAGAAAATGATCCTATCTTTTTACAAGTTTATGGTCAAAGTGAATGCGGTCCAATGATTTTACGGTCACACACGATTGAGTCACTAAAAGACTCTGATGCTCGTGATATGGGCGTTGGACTTGAAGGATTAACAAAAGCCAGAATCACCGATGAGAATGGTACACTGCTACCTGTCATGACAGATGGACACATTCAGTTTTTATCAAAAGGCCGTGCATTAACTTATTATAAAGAAGATGCTCGTTTTGAAGAAAATGTTTATGGTAAATGGTGGGATAGTGGCGATTACGGCATGATGGACGAGCGTGGTCACTTATACTTAAAAGATCGCCAAGTCGATTTGATTGAAAACATTGATAGCACTCTTGCACTGGAAGATTATTTATTAGATGCCTTGGATTTCTTGGAAGAAGTCGTGATTGTGCGTGGAAAAGATAACTCTCCTCAACCTGTTTTAGCTGTTGTGCCTGGAAAAGAAATGGATTGGGACGCGTGGTGGCTGCAAGTAGCTGACCTCCCTCATTTAAATGAGCCTATTATTAAAACATTTGACGAGATACCTCATACCGCCACAATGAAAGTACAGAGATTATTGTTGGAGAGATGGTTGAAGGAAGGGTAGGAAAAGTTTGAATAGCTTATTCAGAAATTTCATCTTAAATCAAAATTTTTCAATTAATTAAAAAAATATATTATAATAAACCTAGTTTTTTAGAAAGAAGGTTTATTTATGACAGAGCAAAAAGTTCAAAAATATTTAAAAATTTTCGTAGTTTTTTTATTCGCAACATTTGCCTTATTTGTTTTTATTGGTAACCTAATGGATTTCGACTCTAACTACGAATTTGTTAAACATGTACTATCTATGGATACAACATTTCCAGGTAATAAACTGATGTGGCGATCCATAAACAATAAGTCATTGTGGTTAATTGCCTACTGGATTTTAATCCTTATAGAAGGAATAGTGGCTCTCCTAGGGTATGTTTCTGTCTATAAAATGTTAAAAAATATCAATAATTCATTAGAAGAGTTTTCTAATGCCAAAGTATTTGGTTATTATATGTTTGGCTTAGCTTTAGCTCTTTGGTATGGTGGTTTCGCAATATTAGGATCTGAATGGTTTGCTATGTGGCAATCAAAAGATTGGAATGGAAAACAAACCGCTATGGATATCACAGAAGTAGCTTTAGCCTTTTTAATATTCTACGCTTTACCTATTTTTAATAATAAAAGTCATACAAAAAATGAATAAATAATGACACTATAATTAGTTTTATATGTTATAAAAACATACAAAGATTAGAAGGTAAAATCAGACGTCGATGTCCTTACCTTCTAATCTATCTTTTTAGCAATTTATTATCCCACTGATCCTTCTATTAAAGATATTAAATTATATATCGCAATTAACCAAGATACCTATCTAATATTTAAACACTTAGATAGCATAAAGATAATTTTTGTAGCCAGGGCATATTATTGCTCATAATAAGAATCAATAATTTCAGGATTTAATAAATCCATCATCATACTAAATGATTGCTCACTTTCCTCGATTACTTGAAATCCCACTTTTTCGTAAAAACCAACTGACGTTTTTACTGATTGTAAAAATATAAATCTATTATTCATTTCTCTGCAGACTTCTATAAGATGGTAAATTATAGCTTTTCCAACACCTTGCTTTTTATGATTACAATCCACTCCTAAATATTGTATTTCAATCGCATGAATCTTAATGATATTATTAGTTTCTGGATCAACAATTTCTATAAAAAAATTATCATTGGTTACAAAAAAAGCTACAACTTCACCATCTTTATAAACTAATGAAGTTGAAGCCTCAAATTCTATTGTATCAGGATATGCATTTGATTTTAAATAATTATTTATTTCTAAATTTTTACAATCAAAATCTTTAGTTTTCAAATAATAATCTATTCCAATTAGCTCAAATTCAATCATCTTTGACATCCTCAGTTACTTCAACTTATTTTTGGGTGCTTTTTTAGCAATAGATGAAACGTATTGTTTTGCTTTTTTTTCGTTCATTCTTTTAGCCGATAAAAAACTTGAAGCAGCAGCACCTGTTAATACAACTGGTTTTTCTCTTTTTATTACTGCCATCTATATCACCTCTTTACTTTATTATATCATAATATGTCAGTAGACATAAATGAATATCAATTGATTTTATCATGTTTATATAAAACTAATAATACATAACAAAAAAACAACCCCCGTTGAGAGTACGCTAATCATTATTTCACTAGCAATTAAAATCGTCTATTCCTTATATCTATAATCATAATTTACAGACTGGAATAACGATAATCGCAATCCATTTTTAAATATCATAAGTTTTATTATTCATCTAATCACCGCCTTTCAAATTTCGATGAAGAAAATTCATAAGTGATATAATCACATTGCAATGAAAAGTATATATATATTATTAATAAGAAAAGGAAGTGTTGCTTTATGTCTGAGTAGTACGAAGATAGTATTATTTTAATTGATGACGCATATGCTATCTTGCACATTAATTCAAAACTAGGCTTTTTGATTATGCCTTTTTTTAAATCTGTGATTATACTAGGATGAACATCCATCTTTATAGCTAATTGTCTTTGATTTATTTTTTGTTCTTTTAATAAAATTCCAATTTTCTTCCATACTCTTTATCACTTCACTATATATAGTGTTTCAAGTCTTACTATTCATTGAAAAAGTACTATATGTAGTATATAATAGATTTAAATAAATACGTTAAAGGAGTCGTTCATGAGCGATAAAAATTTAAATCCAATTGATGATTACATTAAAATACAAGAAAGAATTTCAAAAAATTTACAACCAAACTTAGACTTAATTCAAGTTGCTTTTAAAGGGCAACAACCTACTATCCAAATAACCGAACAAATAAGACAGCAACTTATATCCAGCGACGTCATTCCTTCATTTCAGATAAGTGATGTTATCAAACAAAATTTTGAAGCTTCTTACAAAAATATAATGCCTTCAATGAACATATCTGAAAGACTAATAAGTCAAATTACTCCTATCTCTCAACAGATTGAAAGTATTACATCTTATTATTCAAAAATTTATACTCCTTCTTTTATAGCAATTAGAGAAGCTATAAAGGTTTCAGAACTTATTCCTAAATTTGAATTTCAATTTCCAAATTTTTATAACGACGATACAACAAAACTAATAACTGACGATTATATCGATGATAAAGATACAAAAGAAGCTATATCTAACTTAGTAGAATTATCTAAGAAAAAAAAGTTTACAACTGATGAAAAAGAAAAAATAATAGAGTCTTGTAAATCGCTTTCATTTTCTGTTTCTGATTACTCTAATAACAAAACTAGCTACTTGAAAGCAAACAATGTACATACCAATACTTCTGATGAAAGCATCAAAAAGATATATGAAAAATTCCAACAAAAAATCCCCTCCATTAGTGATCCAGATTTCTATTTTCAACAAGCTGTGGGTCAGGTAATTAATTTATTAGTTGAAGGCTTAAAATATATGTTAGTTAATCAGTTCGACGTAACATCATTTATGTTCATGTTTGGTATTACAATTTTCATTTTCAAGAAAAAGAATAAATAATATTTTCCCATCTCTCACTTATATAAACGTTCGCCAATCAAAAAGTGTATCCTTGATTCGTTATAATTACCTCGAAGGAGGTGAATTTTATGAGTAAAAATAATTTCAATATGAAAAAATTTGAAAAAATGTTAAATGACACTAAAAAACAAATGGTTAATGATGCATTGAAAGCTGACTATGACTATGAATGTCCTAACTGCAATAAAACATTCAAAATTTCTATAGGAACAAACATATGTCCACAATGTGAAACTGTAGTCGACTTAAAGCCAGATGATTCATGGAAAAAATTCTAGTTTTCTTTTAACGCTATATCTAGTTCTGTTGAAGCTAATTCATCTGCCAATGTTTTAGCTTCTTTTAGTGCTTTCACTAACTTTTCTGCTTTTTCCATCGCTTCTTCAATTCCTTTTACTTCTAAAGACAATTCAACTGTTTGCTTCATTCCTCACACCTCCTATGCTATGTCATCGCAATCCAAAAACTTATTAATAAAAAACTGTTGACCTTTGCCAGTTACTTTGGAACTGACCCTAAAAGGTAAGACAAACGTAAAAACACCCTCGTTGAATTCATGTAAAAGGAAATTAACTGAGGTGTATTTTTATGGTCTAAAAAATTTCTTATCCAGTAGAAGTAAAAGAAGAAGCTATAAAAATGAAGATTGAAGGTAAAACAACTAAAGAAATTATTAATAAGTTAAACATTAGGAATGAAACTCAGGTGCACACATGGTGGAGATGGTATAGAAATGGAGAATCTTATCGATTCTCTCAAGATGTAGGAAAACAATATACCTATGGAAAAGGTAATAAAAACTTATCCCCTTTGGAAACTCTATAAAGAGAAAATAACTATTTGAAACAGGAAATTGATGTTTTAAAAAAATACAAGGAATTGGAAAGGATGTGGAAAAAGAACTATTTATAAAATCAGTTGATTCTTATAAAGGAGTGCTATCTGTCACATGCTTATGTCACTATTTTGGCGTAGCTAGAAGTACTGATTATTGTTGGACTAAGAAGGAAGATATAGAGGATATTCGAATTAAAATGATTCAACAACTATGTAAAGAAAATAAATTCATAGCGTAAAATATTTTGTGTAAATAAAATTGTAAAGCAATTTAATAAAATTGATGTTCTAATATTAGTCAATAATAAATACCTTATTTTGATTGAAGACAAAATAGGTACAAGTGAACATGGTAATCAGATTGATCGTTATATTGAATCATTAACAGATTTAGAAAAAAAGAATACTAAAAAAATTAAAGATACTTTAGGTTTATTACCAGAAAAAAAATATATTATCCCTGTCTATTTTAAAATGATTAATCAAAGTTACTATGATAGTCAAAGATACTTACCGATTATTCGAAAAGATGTTTTACAAATACTAAATGGCTATAAATTTGCTAGTATGACTTTATTAGAAATGTTTAAGGAAAACATTTTAAATATTCAAAATGAGAGTACTAATTATTTAGAAATTGATTCGTCTAAATGGGAATTCAATCACTGCTCTGGACTCTACTCTGACTTAAAACCACACATAAATACAAATAATGGATTTGGGTATGGACCAGTAAATAATCATAATGGTACATTCACTGGTTGTTGGTGGTATTTTTTGAATGAAGATACTTTAAAAAAGATTGGAATTACATCTAATGCGATAAAAAAGATTTATCTTCAAATTGAAAGGAATAGTAAAAAAGAATTTCAGTTAGCTATAAAAATGGAGTATATTCCTTCCGAGATAGGTTCCAATATACTGAGTTTTGAAAATGATATTATGATGATTGATAGATATTTTAACAACTCTATGAAATTTAATAAAAAAAACAGAACAAACTTATTACCTACGAATAAAAAGGGTGGTAGATGGGTAACATTGTTTAAATGTCCGTTAAATCTAAATGATTTTGAGCTAACTATTCAAACTTGTAAAGAGGCAGAAGAATTATTAGATTCCTTTAAAAATACATAATACACAGACCTTTTCACAGACCCCACACTTTTCGGACAAAATAAAAAGGCTAGGAACACCGTTATATCAATGTTCCTAGTACTTATTATTAATCTATCCCACTGACCCTTCCATTAGATTTTTTAACAATAATAGAGGGACAAAACAGCTTAATATCAACATTTATTATGTAGAATACTTTATAATATAATCAATAATATTAAGCTGAAATCAAATCAATGGCATTTAGTATGGCATTATGTTTTTGAGGAGCTATTTCAGAAATCATTTCATTATAACTTAATTTGACAATCCGTATATCAAAATAAAAGATTACATATTATCCTTTACAGCAACTGCAACCATTTTTGATCTTGCTCTAACTTCCCCTTCAACTTCCATTTCCATATTAAGAATAACTTTTCTTTCGCCAATTTCTTCAGCTCTTGCTGTTACAGTTACTTCTTTGTCCATAGGAACTGGTTTTCTAAAATCAACTTCAAGTCTTGCTGTAACAAAACGAAGAATTACAGTATCTTCAGTAAGCTCTAAACCCTTATCTCTGTGTTTAAACCAAGCTGCTGAAGCAGTTCCGTGGCAGTCAAAAATCATCGCTATCATTCCACCAAAAAGATTTTTAGGAACTCCCCCTGTATATTTGCTTTCTGGTGTGAATTTACAGATAGATTCTTCTCCACTTTCTGATGGATAAGATTTTAAATGTAAGCCTTCTTCATTTTTAGGTCCACATCCCCAACAATATTGAAACCTTTCTCCATAAGTATCTTGAATTGCAATTCTTTGTTTTTCCATTTAATAACATCCTTTCTTGTTAGATCAATATATTTTACTTTTATTTTAAATTTATTTTCATACATTGCTATTATAACATGTAAAACATAATTAATTTTATCAAGATTTAATATAAAAAATCACCCCGCCTTGACGAGGTGATAAAGCTTCTATAAAATTTTTAGATTATCAATCCTATCTAGTTTTAAAACTTTGGCTCTATAATTTCTACTGTTGGTAACGAAAGTTACTAGCAGTTTTTAGTACACAAAAACATGTGTTATCCGTTAGAATGAAATTGCGAAACAACAATCTAAGGAGGATACCACATGTCATACTCACAGACTATCAAAGATATCTTAAATATACTAGACCTAAATATTATTTTTAATGAAAATTGTTTGTCTACTAGGAAAATAAAGGGAGTTTTCTCTAGAGTATTTGAAGGTTTTTTAGATGAAACACCAGAATGTTGTCTTCATTGCGAAGAAAAGGATACACACATTATTAAGTGGGGATATACTACTAGTTTAATTAAAGTTCCTGCTATTTCTGAATACGTTACATATGTTCAATTAAAGAAACGTCGTTTCTTGTGCAAAGATTGTAAATCGACATTTGTTTTAGATACGCCTTTTGTTTCTAGAAACAATTCTATTTCTAACAATTTAAAACGTCTTGTTGCTAAAAAACTAACTTCTAAACAATCTATGAGTGACATTTCAAAACAAGCAAACGTTTCTACTTCAACTGTTTATCGGGTACTTAAAGAATGGTATCACCCCATTCAGAAATATAGTTATTCCTTACCAGCTGTCCTTTGTTTTGATGAGTTTAAATCTGTAAAAAAAGTAGCTGGATCTATGAGTTTTATTATGATAGATGGTGACACTAAGGAGTTAATTGATATTTTACCTGATCGAAGATTACCTAAGATCGAGAAATACTTTAACGGATTCTCTTTATCTAACAGAGAACAAGTGAAGTATGTTGTTTCTGATATTTATCAACCCTACATCATCTTAACTAAGAGACTTTTTCCTAACGCTAAAGTCGTTTTAGATAAATTTCATCTAGTTCAACACATTGGTAGAGCTTTTCAAAAAATACGAATTAGAATAATGAATCAATTAAAGCATAAAGATAATGGAATTATTTATAGACGAATAAAAAAATATTGGAAATTACTTCAAAAAAGTTATGGCAAACTAGACTTTATTCAACAACAATGGCACTCTTCATTTAAAACGTATCTTTCTGAAAAAGAATTACTTGAACGCCTACTTACTTACAATGCTGAACTTACAGATGCTTATAATATTTACCAACAGATTTTAAGAGCTTTTCAAACAAAAGATTATTCTTTATTTGTAGATTTAATCAATCAAAAAACTCTTTTTCAAGAGTATATACCTGTTTTTAAAACATTTAGAAAGTATCAAGAAGAAATAAAAAATACTTTTGAAACATCGTATTCAAACGGTCCTTTAGAATGTATGAACAATCATATTAAAGTCATTAAGCGTAATGCCTATGGCATGAGAAGTTTTTATAATTTCAAATTACGAATAGCAATTTGTTTAAAAAAATCTGTATTCAAGACACCAAAAAAGATCTAGAAAACATGTTGTTTTCTAGATCCTAAATTCTAACGTTTTAACTCTTACCAACAGTAGTTGACAAAGAGCCTTAACATTTAAAGAATTATATGATATATGGTTAGAACAATATCGTTTATCTGTAAAACCATCTTCTGTTGCAACAGCTAAAAGATATTGCGAATTACATGTCTTACCTGCCTTCGGTCACTTAAAACTAAATAAAATTACTGTAGCTTATTGTCAAAAGCAGGTAAACACCTGGCACTCAAAGTATAAACAGTACAACTATCTAAGAAAAGAAACTCAAAAAGTTATGAAGTTTGGTGTTTCAAGTGAACTCATGGCTTCTAATCCAATGTCTAAAGTGATTGTACCACGTAAAAAAGAAATCGATACCCCTGTTAAATTCTATACTAAAGATGAATTAATTGAATTTCTAAACTTTGCTAAAAGTATTTGTAACCCAAAAATATACACCTTCATTCGACTTTCTGCTTTTACCGGTATGCGTAAGTCCGAGGCGCTTGCTTTACAGTGGCAAGATATTGATTTTACTAGCAAAACACTTAATATTGGGAAAACTGTAGCTATCGATGAGTTTAAACAGGTAATTTTACAAGAACCAAAGACAATCAACTCCATTAGAGTTATTAAGTTAGATGATGGCACTTTATCACAATTAGAATTTTGGAGAAGTGAACAAGGAAAACAGCTGGAACGTTTAAATGTTAACCCATCTAATAAACAACATATTTTCACTGGAAAGATTAATAATTTGTACTATCCTCAAATCATTAATGACTGGTTAAATTGGATATATCTTAAAGACTCAGAAATGAGATTCCATAAGATTACCCCACACGGTTTTAGGTATACTCATTGTAGCCTTCTATTTGAAAGTGGGGCAAGTATTAAAGAAGTGCAATCTCGTTTAGGACATAAGGACGTCCAAACGACACTCAATATATACGCTTGTACAACTCCACAGATGATTGAAAATACTGGTGAGAAATTTGCGAATTATATAAATTTTTAAAATAATTAAACTAATCGCTATTTCTTTCTGATATCTCCTGCTCAGCTTTAACTAACTCCTGATTTAATAAACTTATTACTTCTACCTGTTTTTCCATAAAAGAGTTGATAAATTTCAAGTCAATATTTCCCATATCTGTAGTTTGTATAATAAAAATATTCTTATAATACATATTTAATTCTATTAAAAGATCAATATTTACATCTATTTTATTAGAGTTTAGTTTCCAAAAAAAATCAGATACTGATAATCTTATGACAGTTACAGCACTGTTTAAATTTTCTTTCGATATTATTAATTCTTGACACGTTGAATTATTATCTTCCACTTCAATTAACAATCTTTTTATACGCTCTAAATTATTTCTTTTATCTAAAATTTCAGATTCTTTTTTTTCAAGTATTTGCTCTTTTTTATAATTCTTTAATTCTAGTGAAGCAATAAAATAAGCAACTAGTCCTGACAACACACCACCAATTAGTGTTGTGATAATTTGAAGAATTGCATCCGCTTGCTCTGGTTTTTCTATTTTGTTTATTAATGGTAGCAACACCATTCCATACGATACTAAAGCTACTACCAGTACAATTATCCACAAAATATCTTTTTTTGATAATTTCACTTGCTCCTACCTTTTCTAGTTATAATTTTATTTAACATTTCACTTACTTCTGGATTCTCTATGGTATTACTAGGTGAAAAAGTAGGAGCATTTACTTTTTTTTCTTGCATTTCTCTACTTTTTAAACTTTCTTGTGGGTTAACTAGCAATTTATACCATATGTCTATAAATTCTGAGTTAACCACTTCATATTCATCAGTCATGGAATTGTAGAAAGTTTCTTTACTCGTTATGTTTTCTACATTATCTGTTCTAATCAAACACTCCATCCCATCTTCTGACCATAACTCATAGAACCTTATAAAAACTTTTTTTTCTTCTAGCAACTCAAATAGTTCAGTTGATATATCCCAGGAAAGACCTGTATCTGATGCGAATTGCAATGGATTTAACCTATTTCTTGCATGTAAGGATCTACTTATTAACCAAAAATCTAGCGAATCTACTGCTGAATTCATAGTTTTTAATTGATATTCTTTTAAAGTCTGCAGTTCAGAGAGGTAAATTTTCAAATTCTTTAATTCTTGGAAATACATCATCATAAACCCCTTTAGAATAATTTTCTTTTAATATATGTGTCATTAAAAATTGATTATAGGCTCTATACCTAGTAAGAACTTCTTTAACAGTATTGTCTGGTAACCTTACACTCCAATTTACTGTAATTGAAAATAATTTTTGAGAACTATAAATACTTTCCCTTGTATCGAAGTAAGCAGATTGTCGTTCTAAATCTAGCTCTTCAATATTTGATTCATTAGAACTACCAGAATTAGCGTTAATTGATCCACCCTCATCATAATGAAAGAGAATTGATTTAACCTTACCATCACCTCTTTGCTGAATTCTCAAGAAATTGTCAAAATCATTTTGAATTAGTTGTCTTACAAAAACCCATTTTATTCTGTTAGCAATATCTAATGTATTTTCAATATCTAATTTTTCAGAACAAATCATTTTTTGAGTAAACTCATCTATCTCTTCTTGTTGTAATTCAACTTTTTTTAAATATTTATTTTCTGCATAAGCTGTAAGCTTTCTATACAATTTAAATAATGTTGTAGCTTGTGGATTAGGTTGTGCAATTATTAGAAATTCTCTTTTCAACTGTCCTATAAAATATTTGTAAATTGACATCGGTTTACCTTGCAAATCTACAGATACATTTTTAGAATTATTTTCTAAATGAATTCTAATTTCTTGTGATAAACAATCTATCTCAATCCAAACAAATTCATACTTTTCTCTAACATCACTATATCTTACTTTTCTAACATAAACCTGATTTACCTTATTAACTTTTGTATCAGAGATAATTATTTCTTGTGATATTTTTTCAAAATCATGATTAATTGCTGTCTTCTCACTAAATAATTTTGAAAAATTCAACTCTTCAATCGTATTTCCTTTAAAGCTTTCTAATTGAGAAACGGAATATAAAGGATCTGATGCATGTAATTCGAACGGAAATGTAAGTATTATACGGTTACTATTATATTTTATTTGCTCTAAAAAAAACTCTTCGATCAGTTCAATTTCTTCACTAAACTTTTCTTCGCTCATTTTATCAAGAGATGTTTTCATTTTGAATAATTTAGTGCCTTTACTACCACTTGATCTTAATTCGTTCTCCTTTAGAAAATCTCGAAATTGACTTGAATCAGTTTTTTCTATCAAGCCTTTCACAACAAAATCTGTTAGAAAAAACTTTTCTTTTTCTTCAATTACTGTCTCCATCAAACAAACTCCTAACTATATAAGTTTAATTACTTCATTATATCATCAATATAGACTATGCTCTAATAAATCTTATTTTTAAATCAATAATAAATTACTTTTTATTAAATAAATTATATAACAAAAGAGAGTCACCTTGCCTACTAACATGCAAGATTCAATAAAAATTTCTCCCGATTATTTATTTTTTATTTCTAACCGGGTAATATTCCGGGTAACATGGTCTAAACCTATAAAAGAAGTGGAGATAAAAGCTATTATATCAGCCTTTGTCTCCACTTCGTATTGTCTATCCCACGGATCCTTCCATCTCATATGAAATCAGTCTATTTAATTCAACGGCATATTCCATTGGCAATTCTTTCGTAAATGGTTCCACAAATCCCATCACAATCATCTCTGTCGCTTCTTCTTCTGACAAGCCACGGCTCATCAAGTAGTAAAGTTGTTCTTCAGAGATTTTTGATACTTTCGCTTCATGCTCCAATGCCACATGACTATTGTGGATTTCGTTAAATGGAATCGTATCACTTTTTGATAACTCATCCATAATAATCGTGTCACACTCAATATGTGAGATTGATCCTTCACTTTGTTTAGCAAAGGTCACTTGTCCACGATAGTTTACTTCTCCACCATCTTTGGCGATTGATTTAGAAACAATCGAACTTGAAGTGTTTGGTGCATTGTGAATCATTTTTGCCCCAGTATCTTGAATTTGATTCGCTCCAGCAAACGCAACAGACAACATGGTTCCACGCGCGCCTTCTCCTTCAAGGTAAACACTTGGGTATTTCATCGTTGTTTTAGCCCCTAAGTTTCCATCAATCCATTCCACTGTCGCACCTTGATCTGCACGAGCACGTTTGGTTACTAAGTTGTACACGTTGTCAGACCAGTTTTGGATGGTTGTGTAACGGCAATACGCATCTTTTAAGGTAAAGATTTCAACAATTGCCGCATGCAAACTATTGCTTGAATAAGTTGGTGCGGTACATCCTTCAACGTAATGCACGCTTGCGCCTTCATCCACAATGATCAACGTACGCTCAAACTGTCCAGTATTTTCAGCGTTAATACGGAAGTAAGTTTGTAATGGTACATCTACTCGCACGCCTTTTGGTACATAGATAAAGGTTCCACCAGACCATACTGCTGAGTTTAATGCCGCTAATTTATTGTCAGTTGGTGGCACTAAAGAGGCAAAATATTGTTTAAATAAATCTGGGTACTCTTTTAATGCCGTGTCTGTATCAGTAAAGACGATTCCTAATTTTTGGAATTCTTCTTTCATGTTGTGATACACCACTTCTGATTCATACTGCGCACTTGCTCCAGCTAGATATTTACGTTCTGCTTCTGGAATCCCGATACGTTCAAACGTTTCTTTGATTTTATCTGGCACATCATCCCAATCACGGGCTGGTTTATCACTTGGTTTTTGATAATAGTTAATCTTATCAAAGTCCATGTCAGATAAATCCGGTCCCCATGTTTGCATTGGCATTTTGTGGAATGCTTCCAGTGATTTCAAACGAAACTCAAGCATCCATTCTGGTTCTTCTTTTTTAGCCGAAATCGCACGAACAATTTCTTCTGTTAATCCTTCACCTGTTGTATAGATCGGTTGCACATCGTCGTGAAAACCAAATTTATACTCTTCTAATTGTGGTACCTCACTCACTTGGGTCACACTCCTTATTCTTCACTATGTAATTCTTCGGTTACAACCGTTTGATTTTCTTCAATAATCCCACGCTCTAATGCTTTCCACGCTAACGTCGCACATTTTATCCTCGCAGGAAATTTTGCCACGCCACCTAGCATTTGAGCATCTTTCAAGACTTTTTTCTTCTCGCCTATGTTCTCACCTTGCACCAACTCTAAAAAGTCAGCAATGATTTCAATGGCTTCTTTTTCCGTTTTTCCTTTTACCGCGTCTGTCATCATACTGGCACTTGCCATACTAATCGAACAACCATGACCGTCAAAGGCGATATCATCAATTACCCCATCTTTCATCACAAGTTGTAATTGAATCACATCCCCACACGTTGGGTTATTCAGTTCAATTTGACTAGTCGCTTCATCCAATACCCCTTTATTATGTGGATGATTGGTATGATCTAAAATCACTTGTCGATAAAGATTGTCTAATCTAGATAAAGCCATCTGAGAAAAACTCCTTTGCAGCGATGATTGATTCAACTAATGAATCAGCATCTTCTTTTGTATTGTAAAAATAAAAACTTGCTCTTGCTGTTGAATGAATAGCCAAATAACGAAGTAATGGCTGAGCACAATGATGTCCCGCGCGAATCGCCACACCTTGCATGTCTAGTGCGGTTGCCAAATCATGTGGGTGCACACCTTTAATGTTAAAGGCAATCACACCAGTATGTTTACTCGCATCTCTTGGCCCATATAACTCAAACCCATCAATCGCTAGTAATTTTGGCAACACATACTCGACTAATTCTTGTTCATGCTTTGTAATCGTATCTAAACCAATCTCTTCCAAATACTTTATCGCACTTGCTAATGCTATTGCACCAGAAATATTCGGTGTGCCGGCTTCAAACTTATACGGCAACTCTGCCCACGTGCTGTAATCATCATAGACAAAATCAATCATCTCACCACCAAACTCGATGGGTGACATTTTTTCAAGCCAAGTTTGTTTACCATATAACACGCCAATACCAGTTGGTGCACACATTTTATGACCACTAAAGGCATAAAAATCGCAATCCAACTCTTGCACAGATACTGTCATATGCGGCGTTGATTGCGCACCGTCAACAACCATCACAGCACCGACTTCATGAGCCAATTTTGCTAAGTCTTCGACAGGATTGACCACACCTAAGACATTCGATGCATGGGCAATCGACACAATTTTCACACCTGATACGATTTTTTCTTTCGCATCAGCCATATCCAACTCACCGTCTTCAGTCAAATCAATGTAGATGAGTTCAGCTTGTTTGCGTTTGGCTAACTCTTGCCACGGCACTATATTTGAGTGATGTTCCATGCGACTAATCACAATTTTGTCACCAGCTTCAATAACTAACTCACCAAGTGACCGTGCCACCCAGTTTAATCCAGTTGTCGTCCCGCGTGTAAACAACACTTCTTTCACACTACTCGCATCAATAAATGTTCGCACCGTTTCTCGTGCTGCTTCATATTGACTTGTCGCACGTTCTGCCAGTGTATGCACCCCACGATGCACATTCGCATGACTGGTTTGCATATACGTAACCAAGTCATTAATAACAGGCGTTGGCACATGTGTTGACGCAGCGTTGTCTAAATAGACAAGTGGCTCATCATTTACTTGTTGAAAAAGAATTGGAAAATCTTGTTTGCGTTTAGATACAGTCATTTAATCAGCCAGCTTTCTATCAATTACTTGAACAAACTCCTCTTGAACAGATTTAACAGGGATTGACGTAATCACAGACCCTAAGAATCCACGTGTTACCAATCTTTCTGCTTCTTTTTGAGGAAGTCCTCTACTCATTAAATAATATAATTCTTCTGGGTCAAGACGACCAGCACTTGCTGCGTGTCCTGCTGTTACTTCAAATTCATCAATTAATAAAATCGGGTTCGCGTCACCACGAGCTTTATCAGATAACATTAACACACGACTTTCTTGTTGTGCGTCTGCACCTTTTGCCCCTTTGATAATGTGACCAATTCCGTTAAAGGTTAACGTACTTTTCTCACGAATCACACCATGTTGTAAGATGTGACCAATTGAATGTGACGCTCTGTTTGTTACACGTGTGTCGATTCCTTGAATTTGACGACCTGTTGCAATCGCGACAACTTTCACTTCCGCATGAGAGCCTTCACCCACAAGTTCTGAGTCAAAATCAGCGACAACATTACCGTCACTCATTAACCCTAACGCCCAGTCAACACTCGCATCACGCATAATGTAGCCACGACGATTTAAGTATGTGTTGACTTCTTTGCCTAGACGGTCAATAGCAGCAAATTTTACTTTTGCTCCTGGTCTAGCAATCACTTCAACTACAATATTCGCTGCTAATTTTTCAGCTGTTTCGCCAACTGATTGGAATCTTTCCAAGTAAGTTAACTCACTGTTATCATCCGCTACGATTAAGACATGTTTTACCATGGCACTGCTGTCGTTTAATTGGTGATAAAATAGCGATTCAAATGCATCTTTCACGACAACATTTTTCGGTACGTATAAGAATACCCCACCGTTTAAAAAGGCTGTATGGAACGCAGTTAATTTGTCTTCATCACTTGGCACAGCTTTTGTCATGAAATATTTTTCAACTAAGTCGCTGTGCTCTTTCATTGCTGTAAAAATATCAGTAAAAATCACACCTTGTTCAGCTAATTCTACTGGCATTTGTTCAAAATAAGTCGTTGTGCGACCTTGAATGATTAATGGGTTATCTTCTAGTTCTGTAAAAGAAGGCAAGATTTCTTCATTAATCACTTCATTGTTTAATTCACCGACATTCATTAAAGGCCAACGATGGTATTTTACTCGTTCGATCGCTGGTAATTCTAAGTCATCGATTTTATTTAACGCCTCTTTACGACGTTCTAACATCCATTGTGGTTCTTCCTGACTAGCTGAAAATAATGTCACGTCGTCAAGATAATCAGTTACATTTGCAGATTTCATTTATCTTGTCTCCTTCATTATTCTTCTTTTTCTTCGTAATCAATTCCTAATTCTTCACTGATTCCTTTGTATCCTTCTTCTTCAAGACGTTTCGCTAAATCAGCGCCACCAGTCATAACCACACGGCCATCCATCATAATATGAACCACATCTGGCACGATATAGTTTAATAGACGTTGGTAGTGAGTGATGATAAGTGAACCAAAGTTATCGCCACGCATTTCATTGATTCCTTTTGATACAACTTGTAAGGCATCAATATCAAGACCTGAATCGATTTCATCTAAAATCGCAAACGTTGGTTCTAACATTAATAATTGAAGGATTTCATTACGTTTTTTCTCTCCACCTGAAAACCCTTCGTTTAAGTAACGTTCAGCCATCTCTTCTGGCATATCTAGTAACGCCATTTTGTCATCTAATTTATCTAAAAAGTCCATTACTGAGATTTTGTCATCATCAGCACGTTTTGCGTTCATTGCCGCACGCATAAATTCAGCGTTTGTAATTCCTGGAATTTCACTAGGATATTGAACCGCTAAAAATAGACCAGCACGTGCTCTTTCGTCAACTTCCATTTCTAATACGTCTTCACCATCTAAAAGAATTTCTCCTTTAGTGACAGTATAATTTGGATTTCCCATAATTGCTGCAGATAAAGTTGATTTACCTGTTCCGTTTGGGCCCATGATCGCGTGAATTTCACCCGTTTTCATGGTTAAGTTAACACCTTTTAGTATTTCTTTTTCTTCTATTGATACATGCAAATCCTTTATTTCTAAAACGGACATGTTTTTCCCTCCAAATTATTACTTTATTAAAAATATACTCTTTATTAATTTTAACCTAATTGAGAATGGACTTCAATTTAAAAGTGTTTAAATTACGTCATATCTTGAAAAAAGGCAGATAATAATCACTCTCATTTAATATTTCTATCAAATAACAAAAAAATGCAGACAATATTGTCTACATTTCTTTTTTAAGATTCATGCACTGGGTCGTCTAATTCTGCTTTTGATTTATCTCCCAGCGAAATCGCCCATTTCAACAATATTGGGGCAATAACTGTGGTAAAGATAATGACTAAAACTAAAGACGCGTACATCCCTTGATCGATAAAGCCTTTTTCAAGTCCTAACGCAATCAAGATTAACGCCATCTCGCCACGCGAAATCAGACTCGCACCAATAATGGCACTACTATTGTTATCAAATTTCTCGATTTTTCCTCCAAGGAACCCACCGATAAATTTAGTAAAGATAGCTAGTACACTAAAGACAATGATTAATAACATGTTTTCGCCTAAACCATCTAAAACAAGTTTTAACCCAATGCTTACAAAGAATACTGGTGCAAATAATGCGGAAGTAATACTGGTTACTTTTCTTTCAACATATTCGGCAAATGGTGTTTGTGAGATTAAAATACCAGCAAAGAAAGCACCGATAATATCTGACATACCAATCCAATCAGCTAAGAAACTGAGTAAGAACACCATGATTAAAGAAAAAGCAACGTCTCGTTCTGGAACGATAAAGTATGACAACCCTTTAAGAATAATTGGTAAAATATATTTTCCGAAGATATAAATAAATAGGAAGAACAACACATTTTTAAAAAGAAATGGTAATACATCTGCAGTAGTTGTATTGGGGTTGACTAGATTTAAGACTAAGTTCAACAAGATAACGACGATGATATCGTCTAAAATAGATGATCCGATAATAATGGATCCTTCTTTGGTTTGTATGAAATTTAACTCTTTGAGTACCTGAATGGCGATACTTAGAGAAGTTGCTCCGAAGATTAGGCCAATAAACATTGAAGTGTCTTGCGAATAATTAAACGACCTTGAAGCAAAGAAAAATACGGCGAATGGGATTAATACCCCTAGAAGACCTGTGATGAGAGAAGGTTTAAAATACTTTTTTAATATCTTTAAATCACTTTCCACACCAGCAATAAACATTAGAAGAATAACTCCCAAGTGGGATAACAACTCAATTGATGCATTGTTTTGTATGATGTTAAAAACAGATGGTCCTACTAATATCCCAACAATCAAACTCCCGACGACTGATGGCAATCCAAATTTCATTGCAATGCTATCTGCTATTTTTGTAAATAAAATAATTAACCCTAAAGTTAACAAAATATCCATAATCTACCTCTTTTCATTTTTTATTTCGTTATATGAACGATTCCATAATGTTATCATTGACATGTTTTAGTTACACCTCACTTTATTTTTTTTAATCAAACACTATATTGTATTTTAATCGTATAATAAAAAAGAATGGATTTCAAGTTTGAACCCTTATTGATTAATAATACGTGGTTTCACGCATAAAAAATAAGTAGCAATAAACACTTGCTACTTACCCTTATCACTATTATTGATTTACCACTGTAATGGTGCCTTTCCACTTCTCGTTAACGAAATCAACAATTTTTTGATCGTGTAATACGTCAACCAATGCTTTTGTTTTTTCTGAATCTTTGTCTTCTGTACGAACCGCAATAATATTGGCATATGGTGAGTTATTATCTTCCACTAAAATACCATCTTTTTCTGGGTTCAACCCAATCCCTTCAGCAAAATTGGCATTAATAGCCACTAAATCGCCCTCTTTGTTTTGGTATGTTGTTGCCATCATCGCTGGATCGATGTCATATTTGAAAACTAATTTTTTCGGATTCTCTGAAATATCATCAAATGTGGCAGTCGTTAAATCAACACCATCTTTTACTTTCACAAGTCCTGCTTCTTGAAGCATCCCAATCACACGACCCCAGTCAGTTTGAGAGTTACTAACTAAAATGGTCGCACCATCTTCTAAGTCTTTGATGTCTTTAATTTTTTGAGAGTATAGTGCCATTTTTTCTAAATGGATTGCTCCTGCATTAGTAAAATCATACCCTTTTTCTTTAACTTCTTTTGTGAAGTATGGGATATGTTGGAAATAGTTGGCATCAATTTCTTTTTCAGCCAATGCCTTGTTTGGCAAGATATAATCTTGGAATGTCACGATTTCTAAGTCGTACCCTTTTTCTTTTAATAATGGTTTTGCTTCTTCTAAAATTTCCGCATGTGGTGTTGGAGACGCGCCGACTTTAATTACTTTGTCATCTTTACTTCCACTGCCTGACGCACTATCTTTTGTGCTCCCACTATTGCCACATCCAGCCAACGTTAAAACAGCTAATGCTGCCACGCCTAATTTAATCCATGTTTTTTTCATTTACTTTTCCCCCTAAATGTTAATTTCGTTTATCTGTTAATTTTACTAATAAATCACCTAACCATTGTAAAATAAACACAATGACTAGAATTAATACCGTTGCGACCATGATAATGGTGTGTTTGTTCCCCATGAATCCACCTTGATAAGCAAGAGAACCCAGTCCACCTGCCCCGATTGCCCCTGCCATAGCCGTAAAGCCAATCATCGTAATGGTGGTCACTGTGATACCAGAGATTAATGCTGGCACACTTTCAGGAATTAAGACTTTAAAAATAATTTGTAATTGCGTTGCTCCCATTGCTTCACTGGCTTCAAGTACGCCTGGATCTACCTCACGAAACGCAATATCGACCAACCTTGCATAAAACGGTGCGGCTGAAATGACTAAAGCTGGTAATGCCGCTGTTGGCCCTAACATTGTGCCTATCAATGCTTTTGTGATAGGGAACAACAAAATAATCAAAATAATAAATGGTATCGAACGGAATGTATTACTGATGATTGAGACAATTCCGTAAAGTGTCTTACCTAGTGGTTTGTTGCTTTTCCCGAAATAGTAAAGCATTAGACCAATGATAAGGCCGATAATTACCACAAAAAATGTTGAGACAAACGTCATATACAATGTTTCTTTTGTGGCTTTGATAAAATCATCGACATTAATTTCACTAAAATTAAAATACGTTTCTATTAATCCTTTTTCCATGTTAAATCACCTCAACTCCTACGCCATGTTGTTCAAAATAAATTAAACTCTCAGACACCGTTGCCTCGTCACCTGTCAATTGCACAAGCATTGTTCCAAAAGATGAATGATTAGCTTGTCTAAGACTGGCTTGTAAAATATTGACGTTGATGTTGTATTTGTGAATGACTTGCGAGATAACCGTTTCTTTTGCTTTATCTCCCTCAAAAATCAAGCGAACTAATAGCCCCTCAGGATAATGTTTCACCAAATATTGAATCGCTTCTTCGTTTTCTTCGCTGTCTTCTTGAATATCTTGTTTGATAAATCTTGCGGTCACTTCATGCTCTGGGTGTCTAAAGACTGATAAGGTGTCTCCTGTTTCAATCACACTGCCAGTTTCCATGACAGCGACTTTGTTACAAATCTTGCGAATCACATTCATCTCATGTGTGATTAACACAATGGTTAAGCCAAGTTGTTTGTTGATATCTAATAGTAAATCGAGTACTTCTTCGGTTGTTTGTGGGTCAAGGGCACTTGTTGCCTCATCACATAATAAAATCTCTGGGTCATTTGTTAGTGCTCTAGCGATTCCGACACGCTGTTTTTGTCCACCTGAAAGTTGACTTGGATAAGCATTTTCACGGCCTTCAAGACCAACTAATTTAATCAACTCGCGTGCTCTTGCTTCTCTTTCAGCTTTTGGTACATGACTAAATTCTAATGGTAGCAACACATTGTCTAAAACCGTTCTCGACCATAACAGGTTAAAATGTTGGAAAATCATCCCAACTTTTTTTCGGTAATCTCGTAAACTTTTTCCTTTTAATTTGGTGATGTCCTCACCATCTACTTCGATGATGCCACTTGTTGGTTGTTCTAATAAATTCAATAAACGAATTAATGTACTCTTACCTGCTCCTGAAAAACCGATGACTCCAAAAATGTCGCCACTTTTTATGGATAAATCAACATGTTTGACTGCTTCGACCGTTTGTTTTTTGGTCTTATAAGTTTTACATACATCAATTAACTCTATATTACTCATGATGTTGCCTCCTATATCTTGATAACAAAAAAAGCTTCCGTCCTTTATCTACTTTACATAAGTAAACAAAGGACGAAAGCGTTGTTTCGTGTTACCACCTTTTTTCATTATTACCTCACGATAATAATCTTACCCAGTACGCAAGCCAGTCGCTTTAAATACTGTTGTCCGGTAACGGGAACTCCCGAAAAATACTAGCGGTAGACGCTCATACTTTTATGCTCAAAGACCATCTTCTATTTCCTTCTTGTTCCTCTTTCTCACCATCCGAGGTCTCTTTATACAATCCAAAAATATACTCTTCTTTTCAAAGCAATGATTTATAAGGCATATAATAACAAATGAAAAAATGCCTGTCAACAATTTTATTCACCATTTTTTATAATTCTGACTACTTAGTTTACGTTGCTATTCTAGCATAATCATTGTAAAATATAGTAGTAGTAATACAGTAGCGTTTACAAATATTATTTGAAGGAGCTAATTTTATGAATTTAGCAAAATATGTCGATCACACGTTATTAAAACCAGATGCCACCAGAGAGCAAATCAAAACATTGTGCGAGGAAGCTGCAGAATATGATTTCGCCTCAGTTTGTGTCAATCCTTTCTGGGTAAGCTATGCAGCTGAAATTTTAGCTGATGCAAAAGCAAAAGTGTGTACAGTTATTGGGTTCCCTCTAGGAGCAAATACAACAGAAACCAAAGTATTTGAAACAACAAATGCTATTGAAAATGGTGCAGAAGAAATTGATATGGTCATTAATATCGGTGCACTAAAAAATAAAGAATACGATATCGTCGAACAAGATATTGCAGCAGTTGTTAATGCAAGTCATCCAAAAGCGATTGTAAAAGTGATTATCGAAACATGTCTTTTAACTGACGAAGAAATCGTTAAAGCGTGTGAATTATCTGTAGCAGCAAATGCTGACTTTGTTAAAACATCAACAGGATTCTCAACTGGTGGTGCAACACCTAAAGATGTGAAATTAATGAAAGACACGGTTAAAGACAATGCATTTGTTAAAGCATCAGGTGGCGTTCGCTCTAAAGAAGATGCCTTCACGATGATTGAAATGGGTGCTGATAGACTAGGAACAAGTTCTGGAATCCTTTTAGTAAAAGAAGACTAACAAAAAAAACGACGGGAAAATCTCTCGTCGTTTTTTTATTGCTTAAAAATCTTGTTTTCTTGCTTTACGTTTACTTCTATTTGATTGACGTTGCTCGATTTTACGTTTTTGTTTTTGATCATCGGCAATCGCGTAACGGATTTTTTTCTTGTAGCCTGGTTTGACTTTTTTCTTCTGTTTTTTCACCATACCAATCATCGTTGGGTCCAATTGTTTTTGCGTACGAGAACGTTGCTCACGACGATTGCGATCATAATGATCCACAATTTCCCCTTTTTTGATGGTTTTTGGTTCAAATCTAATGCCAAGTTTTTCTAATTCAGCAAGTGCTGCTTCATCTTTTGGCTCATATAATGTGATTGCAATACCTGGAAGTCCATTACGACCAGTACGGCCCACGCGGTGAATAAAGAATTCTAAATCTTTTGGAATTTCCGCGTTAATCACATGAGAAACTCCCTCAATATCAATCCCTCTAGCAGCTAAATCTGTCGCTACCACAAATTGATAATCTAAGTTTTGAATGCTTTTCATCACACGTTTACGTTCACGTGGTGGAATATCCCCATGAATTTTCGCCACTTTTAAGCCTTTTTCTTTTAAGAAATCAGTAATTTCATCAACTTTTTGTTTCGTGTTCGCAAACACCATCGCTAAAAATGGGTGGCCTATCGTTAATAAATCATACACGACTTGTTCTACGTCTTTACTTTTTGTCGAGATCACCCAGTTTTCAATCGTATCAGAAATAACAGACGTTGGTTTGATATGTTCCACAACAGGATTGTCCATGTATTTTTTCAAGAATGGTTTTAATTTCACTGGAATTGTCGCTGAGAAGACTAACATTTGTAAGTTTCCAGGTAATGTTGCGGCAATTTTATCGACATCTTCTAAAAATCCCATGTCAAGTGTCATATCCGCTTCATCCACGACAAAAGCAAATGCTGTATGTGTTTTTAGTGCACCACTTTCAATTAAATCTAAAATACGACCAGGCGTTCCAATCACTAAATGTGGTTGTTGGTTTGCTAACTTGTCCATTTGGCGTTTTTTATCTGTTCCACCCACATAGTTGCTCACACGTAGCTCATCATCATAGTGGCCAGCCAATTGATTTGCGGCTTGATAGATTTGTTCTGCTAACTCACGACTTGGTGCTGTGATAATGACTTGAACTTCTTCTTTTTTGGTATCTATTTTATTCATCAGTGGTAATAAAAACGTGTGTGTCTTTCCTGAACCTGTCTGTGATTGTCCAACAACACTTTTTCCTTTATTTATCACTGGAATCAATGTCTCTTGCACTTCTGTTGCTTCTTTAAATCCTATTTCGTCTAATGCTTGGATTAAATTATCGTTTAATCCGAATTGGTTAAATTTTGTCATTGTATTCACCTTCCTTTACGTTCCTTTGGCATTATAGCACAGTTTCAATTAAAAAAATAATGTTAAAATGACAAATATAAAGACAATATAGCAGATGAGCGAATAAGTCAGAGACGTCGTGACAAATGTTTCATCTGCGCCATATCCTTTTGCAATAATTGGCATTGACGTTTGAACAGGCATGGCTGATTGCAGGATAAAGACTTTTAACATCAAACTTGGGACAGAGATAATAAATGATAACCCATAAACAATAAGTGGCGAGATGATGTAGCGGCCAAGAATCACGCCAGCGACATCCTTATCCATTTTGATATTTTTAAACCCTGTTTGATAGACAATTATCCCAATCACAAATAACGATAACCCTGTTGTCATGCCACCAAGATAACTTGAAAAATCAATCATCGGTTTTGGCACAGCAATATCTGTCAACATCCATAATACCCCGACAAAAAATCCTAAAATAGCCGGCGAGAGTAGTTGTTTCAATAATTTTTCGAAACTAAAAGCTGATTGGTTCAAACGATTTTCCAGATTGTCTTGCCCAATCATCATAATCCCAATCGTAAAGAAGAACAGTGTATTACAAATATAATAAAGCAACGCATAAGGAATGGCTTTTTCACCAAAGACTGCCATATTAACAGGAAGTCCCATAAAGATGGTGTTCGCCGCCGTAAACATGGTACGAAACGCCCCCTTACGTGTATCAGGGACTTTTGTAATAGTTGAGTACACGATACTAATCACAAACGTTATCATAATCGAGAAAAACGGAATCGCCAGTCCTGCAAATAATTCTAAAAATTCATCTCTTGTAAACTGTTGTGTCATGTTTAAAAACATGCTTAATGGTAAGGTGACATTTAACACCAATTTTGAAAACACATCTGCTACATGATTATCAAACCATTTTTTCTTGGTTAGCATATAACCTAAAAAGATAATCGCAAACACAACCAAGATATTTAAATAAGCGGCAATCATGGATGACTAATCTCCTCGTTCTCATATATTCTTGGCAATCGATCCGTTAAGCCACACACAATTTCATAGTTAATCGTGCCAATAAATTCTGCGGCATCATCTAACGTATTTTCTAGTGTGCCATTTTTTCCGAAAATCGTCACCGGTGTGCCAACATCATAACGCTTAGGCAGACGAATCATGCATTGATCCATACACACTCGTCCCACTATTTCAGCATATTCCCCATCAATAATCACCTTATAACCTTGGAATTTACGAATCAATCCATCTGCATAACCAATGGGAAGTGTGCCAATCCATTCTTCTTTTTCAGCTGTATAAGTCGCACCATACCCAATTTTTTCTCCGGTAGACACTTGTTTAACGTGAATTAATTCGGTTGTGAGGGATAAAGCTGGTTTTAACTCGTAAGGCAAATCAAGGGCTTTTCCTGAAGGATTTAAGCCATATAACGCATCACCAAAACGAATCAAATTACTATTCCACGCATCATGCCACAAAGCTGTCGCAGAGTTTGATGTATGAATGTAGGGAATCTCTAAATCAGAAAAAATGTCCATCGCACGCGTAAATCGTTGTTGTTGCAGCTCAAAATAACTAGTATCTTTTGTATCTGCACAAGAAAAATGTGTGAAAATACCGTCTAACGTCATGTGATTGGATAAGACAAATAATTCTTTTGCTTGAACCATTTCATCTTCATCTCTTAATCCAATGCGTCCCATCCCTGTATCAATTTTTAAATGCACACTTAATGGGTTCATCATAGGATTTGCTGCTAGAGATTCTTCGACTTCTTTTAGCCATTCAAGTGAAGGAGCGGTTAAAGAAATACTTTGTGAGATAGCCAAGTTGGTATAGTTTGGCGACACATAACTCAATACTAAAATCGGCAACGTGATACCTGCCTCTCTTAATTCCAGTGCTTCATCTAAATTAGACACGCATAACCCTTTTGCACCTGCTTTTTCGGCTGCTTGTGCGACTTTGACTGCACCATGACCATATGCATTGGCTTTAACTACTGCAAATAAGACTTGTTCATCATTTAATCTAGCTAATTCTTGTTTAACATTGTATTCAATGGCAGATAAATCCACCACAACTTGACTTGGTCTATGTGTACTTTCTATCATGTTACGTCACTCTTTTCTCTCAAATTTATTAAAAAAGAAGGATAATTTAAATTATCCTCCTACCATGTCACTATTTTTTAGGAATAACACCTATCCCAATTGATTTTTCACCAAGATGTGTTCCAATAACTGGACCAAAATTACATAAAATGACGTTTAAATCACCATCTCTTTTCAGCATGTCTTCTCTTACATGAGTGGCAACTTCAGGATTGTTACAGTGAATCACATAAAAAATGCTATCATGCGGTTTACTTGGCACTTCCTCAAGCACAATATCAATTACGCGAGACAAGGCTTTTTTCTGAGAACGAATTTTTTCTGATAAAATAATGTCACCGTCTTGGAAACGTAAAATAGGTTTGATTTTTAATAAGGTTCCAATAATTGCTGCCCCATTTTTTAACCGTCCACCACGAACTAAGTGATTTAAATCATCCACGACAATATACCCTTCTGCAAATCGTCTCATTTCTTCTAAATGGTTAATGATTGCTTTTGGATCTGCGTCAGCTTCTTCTGTCATTTCCAAAGAAACTTCCACCATTCGACCCATTGGACCACTTGTGATATAAGAATCAAACGGATAAATATCGATGTCAGAAAAATCTTTTGAAATACCATTTAATGTCGTAATAAATCCAGATATCCCAGTTGATAGATGAATACTAATTACGGCATCATATCCTGACTTAGCTAATGTTTCGTAAAGTTCATAAACTTCACCCAGTGCAGGTTGGCTAGTTTTAGGAAATTCTTTGGCTACTTTTAATTTTTCATAAAATGCTTCGTCTGTAATATCAATTCCTTCTTGATAAACGACATCATCAATGATTAATGGAACAGATAAGACAAATAAATTTTCATGATCTAGGTACTGCTCTTGTATATAAGCGGTGCTATCCGTCACTATTGCAATCTTCATTGTATTTCCTCAATTCTATTTACTACGCTAAGTTCACAACTTACATTATAGGTTTCTTAGAGTTTAAAGTAAAGTCTGAACACTATTTTATTTACTGAAAAATTTCTGTATGGCTTGCTTATTCATGTCTTCATTGATTTCCAAGACACTTCCGGCGTAGTCATAGTAGCCATTTTCCCACGACCCTTCGACTGGCACTGTTAAGATTTCGAGAGATTTATGTGAACTGAATAAATAACTACTTCCAACAGACAGATAAGTAGACAATGGAACGTCGGTTTGTGTGTACCCAACAACTGCCCCAAGCATCTCTGGTAACTTCCAAGCATGAAGTGGACTTGTTGCTTGTTTGGTGATAGCACTCATGACTTGTTGCTGACGTCTCACGCGACCAAAATCTCCTTCAGCATCTTTCCTAAAACGAGCATATTGCAAAGCTTCATGACCACTTAAATTAGTCTGCCCTTTTTTAATCACTGTTCCTTCGACTTCTAAATCTTTTTCAGCTGTAATCGGCAAGCCACGTGGTGCTAACACGTCAATAATTTTAGGGAACGAGTCGAAATTAACGACTGCATAATATTGAATTGGGATGCCAAAATTATTTTCAATCGTTTGTCTCACCATCTCTGGTCCACCATACGAATACGCTGCATTAATTTTATTGTATTCAAGCCCATCTTGCGTCGGTATTCCAACAAACGTATCGCGCATGATTGACACAATTTGTGGTTGTTTGGTTTTTTTATTGTAATGGGCAATCATAATCGAATCCGAACGACCTTGGTCTTCGCCACGCGAATCACTACCTAGTAATAAAATATTGACACTATCATCTTGACTTTTTTGACCCTTAAATGCTGTCATTTCAAATTCTTTGTTGTCTTTATCCATTTTCGCTGTAAAATACCCTTTTGCATACCCAACACCAGATAAAGCAATTAACGCAACAAGTACGATTAACACCCAAAAGCCCCAAGATTTTTTCTTCTTTGGTTTCTTTTTCGATGGAACGCCTTGATTCGTTGGTGGTTGTACGTCACTAGGTTGTCGTCTGTCACTTTTTTTATCTTTTGTTTCATGTTTTTTTGCTTCTTCTTGTCTTCTTTTATCCATCCGAGACATTTCAGGCATAACGCTCTCTCCTTATTATAAAGAAAAGATACCCTCTATCTAGTTGATAGGATATCTTTTAAGTTTCTTTCTTATTCTTCCGTTTGATTTTCTTCTAAATCTTGAAAACCAAAGAAATCATTAAATTCAATTGTAATCACTTTGTCTAAACTAATCGTGATTGATTCGACAAAATGAGGCTGATTCATTAATTTTGCTGTGGCGTCAGTTAACTTAAAAATAATAGGTGAAAAATCACCAAACTGTGTTTTCAAACACATAATGGAAACATATTCATCATTTGTCATTAAGGTAAAATAATCCTCATACTTATTATCAAATACTATTTTCCAATCATACATTGTGTGCCATTCCATACTGAATTACCTCCACTTTTTCATCTATTATAGCACAAAAAAAATCAACAGTCTGTTAGATTACAGTCTGCTGATTTATAAATTATTTCGCACGTTTCATGTAGTTTCCTTCAGACGTGTTAATTTCTAATTTATCGCCTACTTCGATAAAGTCAGGAACATTGACTACTAAGCCTGTTTCCATTGTCGCTGGTTTACCAGAACCTGAAACAGTTGCCCCTTTAATTGAAGGTTGAGTTTCTGCTACTGTCAAGACAACAGATGATGGTAAAGATACCCCAACGACTTCTGTATCGTAAAATTGGATTGATACTTCCATGTTGTCTAACAAGTAGTTTAATTCATGTTCAATCACTGATACTGGAATTTCATATTGTTCATATGTTTCTAAGTCCATAAAGACTGCCATATCATCTTGGATATATAAGTATTGTACAGCTTTTGTATCAATATGTGCTTTTTTTACTTTTTCATCAGGACGCATCGTTGTTTCAACGGTTGAACCTGAACGTAAATCTTTTAGTTTCATACGCATAACCGTATTACCTTTACCAGGTTTATGATGGCTTGCTTCTAAAACTTTGATTAATTTACCATCTTTTTCAAATGTGTTTCCTGCTCTTAAATCAACTGCTGATATCATTTTTCAATCTCCCTTAATAGTTACTAATCGTATCATAGCATAAAATGAACCATAATAAAATATTCTTGTGGTAAAAACGACTAAAAAACACGTCCTAGACACGTTTATCAACGGAAATTTGCTTTACTTAATCCGTTTCAACAATCACTTTTTTATAAAAATACACAAATAAAAGGGCAATCACAACCATTGTAATCACTAAGATAAGACTTTGTTGGACGTTAAAATGATACGTCTTACCATCGACAAACGACGTGACGACTTCTAGCATAATACCGGTATATAAATAATGTGATACCTTTTCCATTGACTCGTTTAAATCTGCAAACATTGGTATCATCGTTAATATCAAAAGCAATGGCATCATGATATTATTTGCATTCACCTGTGATTTTGCCACAATACCTAATAATAATCCTAACATACAACTAATAAGTGCTGAAACTATCGTCATAATAGTATATTGTAACCAGTTCACATTTGCTAAATCAATCCCACTCACAAATAAGATGATATAATTGACGACAAGCGTAATCAAAAATGGTGGCACAAGACTGCCGATAAAAAATTGAACGCCATTAACAGATGACGTCATCAGTGCTCGCAACGTATGTTTTTCCTTGTCTTCAGCTAAAGGAAGAGCCGTCATCATAATTGCGCCCATCCCAATATTAAACGCAACCCCCATTTTTAAAGCCATCCCCAACATCATCTGTGTTTCTTCTGGGTTTTCCGTCATTGAACTATAGAGGAACTTCATTAAAATCGTCATTCCGATTGCCATAAAAGGACCAATCAACGCAGCTGTATTTTTTAACAACATCTTACTTTTTAATTTCATAATAGCATTGATTTTCGTTATATTATTATTTTTCATACTAGCCCTCTTCCTGTCACGTTGATAAAGACATCTTCTAATGTTGGCTCACAAGAATGAATCGTTTCAATACGCCCATCAATGAACCATTGATTGATTTGTTTAATATTTGACGCTGTGTCTTTTAGTGTCACTTCTTCTTTTGTGTTTAGTGTAATTTTATAAGCTTTATCATTGTTATGTCTTAAACAAATTTCCTTTGGTGCACCTGTCTCAATGATGTGCCCTCTATCCAGTAATGCCACTCTATCACATAATTTTGTCGCTTCTTCCATATTATGAGTCGTTAAAAAGATACCAACCTGCTGTTTTTTCAACTCTAAAAATAGGTTTTGAATTTGATTTGCCGTCGTTGGATCTAATCCACTTGTTGGCTCATCTAAAAAGAGAACTTTTGGTTGATGTAACATAGCTCGAGCGATTACTAGCCGTTGTTTTTGTCCTTTGGATAGTTTTCCAGCCACTTGTTTTCGTTGATCGACTAACCCAACTTCTTCTATCAATTCGTCAATGCGAGAATATGGCACACTTAAAATATCAGCAAATGCTTTTAAATTGTCATACACACTAAAACGTTCGTACACGCCACTTGTGTCTGAGACAATGCCAATTTGCTCGTATATTTCTTCATTAATCTTTAAACAATCCCGTCCTAATATGGTTGCCTGACCACTAGTTGGTTTTAATTGACCTGTTAAAATTTTGATTGTGGTGGTTTTTCCTGCGCCACTTGGTCCTAAAAACCCAAAAATCTCTCCTTCATCAATTTTAAAACTAATATCTTTTAATGCTGTATGTTCCCCAAACACTTTTTCAATATGGTTTAATTCTAAAATCATATACTTTCCTCTCTTTCATAAACACAACATAGCATATAATAGAAACAATCAACCAAAGTCCAGAAAAATATAAATATTCCATCTTGCTCCTCCTAAAAAATAATCCTTTTTTGAAATTATACCATTCAATTTATTTCCTGACGAATTTAACCACAAAGATACAACTTTAGTTGGATATCCTCACATAAATTTGGGTATAAAATAGACAATGTAAACATAATATAACCAAAGGAGATTGATCACATGCTTATTACAACAACAGAAAATATCCCTGGAAAAAATTACGAAATTATTGGCGAAGTATTTGGTTTAACAACAAATTCTAAAAACGTGGTTCGTAATATCGGTGCTGGTCTTAAAAATATCGTGGGCGGAGAAATTAAAGCTTATACTGAAATGCAAGAAGAATCTCGAGAATTAGCAATTCAACGATTGAAAGAAAATGCTAAAAAAATGGGAGCTGATGCAATTGTGATGATGCGTTTTGATTCAGGTTCTATTGGAGCTGATATGCAGTCAGTCGCAGCTTATGGTACAGCGGTAAAATTTATATAACAATTCCCCCCCTATAAAAATAAACACAAAAAACTTGCAACCTGTTTGGCTGCAAGTTTTTCTTTTTTTAATACATTTCTAAATATTGCTCACGTTCCCACTCAGATACTGATTGGCGATACGCATCCCACTCCATACGTTTTGCTTCGATGAAGTTGTTGAAGATATGACTTCCTAATGCTTCTTTGACGATGTCGTCTTCACGCATTGCTTTGACAGCATTGTGTAGTGTTGATGGTAAGTCCGTGATATGAGCTGCTTCACGTTCTTCTTCTGTCATCACGTAAATGTTGCGGTCCACTGCTTTTGGTGGTTCAATTTTACGTTTGATGCCGTCTAGTCCAGCTTGTAATAACACTGCCATTGCTAAATACGGATTAGCTGTTGGGTCAACCGAACGTAATTCTAAACGAGTTGATAAACCACGTGAACTTGGTACACGCACGAGTGGCGAACGGTTTTTACCGCTCCAAGCCACATAAACAGGTGCTTCATAACCAGGTACTAAACGTTTATATGAGTTAACAATTGGGTTACATACTGCCGTATATCCTCTAGCATGTTCTAACAAACCACCTAAGAAATGATACGCTGTTTGACTTAATTGGTCTTCACCATTTTCGTCAAAGAACGCATTTCCTTTATCGTTAAATAAAGACATGTTGATATGCATGCCACTACCAGCAATCCCGTGTAATGGTTTTGGCATAAATGTTGCATGTAAACCATGTTTTCTAGCAATCGTACGAACAACTAATTCAAATGTTTGAATATTGTCACATGCTTCAATCGCATCAGCATATTTGAAATCAATCTCATGTTGTCCTGGTGCACACTCATGGTGAGACGCTTCTACTTCAAATCCAAGGCTTTCTAATTCTAACACAATATCACGACGGCAATTTTCACCTAAATCAACTGGGGCATAATCAAAATAGCCTCCTTGATCATTCAACTTTTTCGTCGCATTACCATTTTCATCTAATTTAAATAAGAAAAATTCAGGTTCAGGCCCAATGTTGAATCCTGTAAAACCTAAGTCTTCCATCTCTTTCATGATACGTTTTAAATTACTACGTGGGTCACCTGCAAATGGCTTGCCGTCTGTTCCGTGTACATCACAAATCAAACGTGCCACTTTTCCTTTTTCACTTTCCCATGGGAAAATCATCCATGTTGAAAGGTCAGGATACAAGTACATGTCACTTTCTTCGATACGCACAAATCCTTCGATGGAAGAACCATCAAACATCATTTTGTTGTCTAAAACTTTATCTAATTGGCTAATTGGAACTTCTACGTTTTTAATTCTACCTAAAATATCAGTAAACATCAGTCTTAAGAATCGAACATTTTCTTTTTCTGCAAGTGCTTTGATTTCTTCTTTTGTTGAATAATTTGCCATTGATTTCCACCCTTTTAATTAAAGTTTTATTACTAGTATCTGTTAAAGCGACTTTCATTCATTAAATCATTGTACAAAGCAATGCGAATCTTTTCTTCTGATAATTTTTCCTGTTTTCTTTTTTCCTTATCAAAAGATGCTTTAATGTCTTTAATGGTATACCCATCGTCTAACATATCTTTTATGTCCAGTAGAAGATCAATGTCATTAAGAGAAAATAACCGATTATTTCCTTCATTTCTTTCAGGATGAATTAACTGCTGTTCTTCATAGTAACGAATTTGCCTTGCAGTAAGTTCTGTTAGTAACATCACTGAGCCAATCGGAAACACAGATTTACTACGTTTTAAGTCTCTTTTATTCATTTTTTCTTCTCCTTTCATAAAAGGTTAAAAACAGAATAACAGTAAAAAAAAAGAAAGTCAATTAATCATGTGAGATAATCTAACACGACTAATCAACTTTTTTCACTCATTAAAAATAGATACTATTTACCGATTCACTGACGGCAATTTTGACATGCTCATAGGTTAATCCACCTTGAACATATAATTGGTATGGTTCTCTTATTGGTCCATCTGCCGTTAATTCTAAACTTCCACCTTGAACAAAAGTCCCAGCTGCCATGATTACATCATCCTCGTAACCTGGCATATAAGACGGAATTGGCAAAACATGTGCATCAATTGGCGAGAACTTTTGTACTGACTGACAAAAGGCAATCATTTTATCTTTATCGTTTAACTCAATCATTTGAATTAAATCCGTGCGTTTATCGTTCCATTTCGGTGTTGATGCCACACCAAACTTTTCTAATAAGCGTGCGGTAAATATCGCACCTTGTATGGCTTGACTAACAGCATGAGGGGCTAAGAAAAATCCTTGAAGCATCTCGTGTGTGCTATAAATCATCGCGCCACCCTCGCCACCAACACCTGGTGTGGTTAAACGGTAAGACACTTTATCAACTAACGCTTCTTTTCCAACAATATATCCACCCGTTTTAGCAATACCGCCACCAGGATTTTTGATTAAAGAGCCGGCCATGATATCTGCTCCAACATCAGTTGGTTCCATTTCTTCGGCAAATTCGCCGTAACAATTATCGACAAACACGACTAGATTGTCATCTATCTCTTTAACAAATCGAATCATCTCACCAATTTGTTCTACTGTAAAAGACGGACGTGAATCATAGCCACGCGAACGTTGAATGGCGATGACTTTTGTTTTATCAGATATCGCTTTTTTTATGCCATCAAAATCAACTGAGCCATTTTCTTTTAACGCCACTTCTTTGTACCCTATGTTGTATTCTTTTAATGATCCAATGCCATCACCTGCCACCCCAATGACTTCAAGTAATGTGTCATAAGGTGTGCCTGTGATATAAATCAATTCATCATCAGGACGAAGTAAACCAAATAAAGTCGTTGAAATTGCGTGTGTTCCTGAGACGATATGCGGTCTAACCAACGCTTTTTCTGCATGAAAAACAGAGGCATAGACAGATTCTAATGCATCTCTTCCAATATCATCATAGCCATACCCAGTTGATGGGGCAAAATGACTTTCTGATACATGATGTTCTCTAAACGCTTCTAATACTTTTGCTTGATTAGCTAATGCGACATCTTGCATTTTTTGACGTTCTTCTAATATATCTTTATCAACCTCTTTGATGGTTTCTACCAACTCTGGGTGTAACTTACCACTCCAACTCATCTTCACTATCCCCTTTTTTCCAACGTGTCACATTTTTTGCATACCCGATTAAGTCATATTCATTCAATGATTCATCATACTCATAACTTTCTAAAAGCGTGGCTTCTTTTAATTGGTTAAAATCTTTCATTTCAGCTGGTGTGTATAACAAATGATATTTGGTTAAATTCTCTTTTAAGAAATCCATAATATCTTGCGTCAATCTCTCTTTATCCTCGATGCGTTTTGCTGAAACCAAACAATTTGGAAAGAGCGTTGGCACAAACTCTCCTTCCAACAAATCTGCTTTATTATATACAGTCAACACAGGAATGTGATCCATGTCCAACTCATGCAATAACTCTAGCACCGTTTTTTCTTGTTGGTCTCGATTGGTTGAGGTAACATCCACGACATGAAGTAAAAAGTCCATTGCCTTACTTTCTTCTAATGTCGACTGAAACGCCTCAATTAATTGGGTTGGCAAATCTTGAATAAACCCAACTGTATCAGTTAATGTCACTTGTGTCCCAGTTGGCAATTCCCACTTTTTGGTTAATGGATCAAGTGTTGCAAATAATTGATCTTCTGAATACGTATTAGCTTTGGTCAACAAATTCATAATAGTAGATTTTCCAGCATTGGTGTAACCAATCAATCCGACTTGCATCGTGTCAGACTCTTGGCGTTTTTTACGACTTCTTTCACGATGTTTTTCGATTTCTTTTAATTCTTGTTTGATTTGCGTCATTTTAAATCGGATATGACGTCGATCTGTTTCAAGTTTTGTTTCCCCCGGTCCACGTGTTCCAATACCACCACCAAGACGCGACATGCTTGCTCCTTGTCCGCTTAATCTTGGTAACAAGTAAGATAGCTGTGCCAGTTCAACTTGTAATTGTCCTTCTTTGGATTTAGCTCTTAGGGCAAAAATATCTAAAATTAATTGCACACGGTCAATCACTTTTACTTTCACCATCTCTTCGATAACAGATGTTTGTCTGGCTGTTAACTCATGGTTAAAAATCACCATGTCCGCATCGGTTGAGGCCACAAGCGCTTCAAGTTCAACTAATTTCCCTTTACCAACAATGGTTCTGCGGTCAATCGTTGGACGTTTTTGTGTCATCGTGCCAACGACTTCACCTTGAGCCGTTTGTGTTAAATTTTCTAATTCTTTCATTGATTCATCAAAATAATAAAAATTTTCTTGGGTTTCAACCCCCACGGTTACAACGCGTTCTATCATGTCATTCCTTCTTTCTCAACCCAGCCAATCAGCTACTGAACTCTCTAGTAAGTTCACATTGGCCTCATCAGACACAATATCCCACCACTCAACGGGCATTCGATTTCTAAACCACGTTAATTGGCGTTTGGCATATTGTCTTGAATGTTGTTTCACTTCTTCCACTGATTTTTCCAGTGAACACTTCCCCTCAAAATAAGGGAAAAACTCTTTGTAGCCAATACCTTGACTTGCTTGCGGGCAATCTAACTCATAAACCATTTTGGCTTCATCTAATAAACCTTCAGCCATCATAACATCTACTCGTTGATTGATTCTATTATATAACACTTCTCTATCCGTGGTTAAGCCAATAAGTTTCACATCAAACGAACTTTTTGACAGATCCATTAAATCAATCTGTTGTTGCTCGCTGATACTTTTTCCCGTTAAATCAAACACTTCTAGTGCCCGTATCACACGTTTTCGGTTATTCGGGTGAATCGTGTTGGCCCCTTTTGGATCGATTGTTTCTAGTTCGTGCCATAATGCTTCATTGGACATTTTTTTAGCAAACTCTTCCCACTTTTTACGACTTTTCTTTTCATCATCACTTAACTCTGATGAGCCTAACTGAAAATCATAAAGGAGCGACTGAATGTAAAGACCTGTACCACCTACTATAATAGGTAACTTATTTTGAGTCGCCAATTCATTGATACACTCTGTTGATTGACGTTTAAATTCATGAGCCGAATAAGTGTCAGTCGGCTCTTTTATATCGATTAAATGATGTGGCACGTTTTGCCTTTCGTCTATTGTTGCTTTCGCTGTGCCAATATCTAATTGTTTGTAAACTTGTAGCGAGTCGCCACTGATGACCTCGCCATTAAATCGTTGACTTAGTTTGACTCCTAGAGCCGTTTTTCCAACCGCTGTCGGCCCCACAATCACTAAGACTTTTTGCTTATCCATTATCTCTTACCTCAAGTGCTTTTTTAGGGAAATCTGTAAACATCCCTGCTAATTTCTGTTCAATACAAAATACCATATCGGCTTCTTTATTTACGGTCCACGGACGGACGTTTTCAATATGTGCCGTCTGATCGATATGCCGTTTCAACCATCGAATATCAGGATGAAAACTATTCACATCACGATGTTTATCTAACCACGCGATATCATATTTATTGCCAAATGCGATAAACGCAATTTCATACGATTTATCAAGGGCCTTCAATCGTCTGAGCGTATCACGATTAAAACTGGATAAAACGATGGTAAATGACACATCCGCTTCCTCGATGGCTCGTAATACTTTTTGTTCAATACCTAGATACTCTATGCGATCTGTTTTTAATTCAATATTTAATAAACCACTAAACTGATTCATTGTCAGTAGTGCCAAAACTTCTTCTAATGTCGGAATTTTCGTATCCTTAAATCTTTCATCAAACCAAGAACCAGCATCTAGCTGTTTAATTTCTGCTAAGGTTAAATCTTTCACCCACCCTTTTGCATTCGTGGTTCGGTTTATTTTTTCATCATGAATCACAACCAACTTACCATCACATGTTAACTGAACATCTAATTCGATTCCATCTGCCTTTACATCAATGGATTCTTGAAACGCCGGTAGTGTGTTTTCCGGATGTGTCCCCTTACTTCCTCTATGGGCAATTACTTTTGTCATGTTATCACTTCCATTCTGTTTCATTCTACCATTTTTATGTAAAATTAATAGTCGTTGTATCCCTTATCACTAGATTTTTATTATAAAATGCGTATAATAAAGGTATAAATTCAGATAAGGACGTGAGTGCTATGAAGAAATTTTCAAAAGGATTTTTAGTCGGTACTGCAACAACTTTAGCAGCCTTAACAGGTGTTGCTTTTGGCGTGAAAAAAGTACTAATCGAACCAATCGAAGAAAAAGAAGAAATGATTGACGACAATCGTAAAAAAGCAATGCGTAAAAGTAGAGCGAGATAACATCATGAAACCAAAAGATAACCCAGTGTTATGTTTTGGTTTTTTATTTACCTAAAAAGGAGTGAGCAGATTGACGATAGAAGAAATTAGACAACAAATCATTCATGACCCTGACAATGTCTCTTTCACTGAAAAAGGATGGCAACCTGTTTTTATGGCCTATCCTGAAGCAAAAATACTAATTATTGGACAAGCACCTGGAATTAAAACACAAGAAAAAGAACAAGTCTTCCGTGATAAAAGTGGTGTAAAACTACGTGAATGGATGGGTGTAACAGACGACGTATTTTATGATTCAAAACAAATTGCCGTGTTGCCACTTGATTTTTATTTCCCAGGAAAAGCAGCTCATGGTGACTTGCCACCTAGAAAGAATTTTACTAAAAAATGGCACCCAGCTTTAATAGAATGTATGCCAAACATTGAATTGACTATTCTTATGGGGACATATGCTCAAAAATATTACCTAAAAGATAAAGCGAAAAAAACATTAACCGAAACAGTTTTTGCTTATGAAGAATACTTACCAACTTATTTTCCAATAGTGCATTCCTCCCCACTAAATTTTCGTTGGTTTGCCAAACATCCAGAATTTGAATCAGCTATTGTTCCCGTTTTTAAAGAACACGTCCAACAATTAATAAAATAGTTAATAATTCATCATAAAAAATTCATTGTCACAAATATTTTTAGCATTATACTCATAGTAGATTTTATTTAGGAGATGACAATATGTGTACATCAGTTAGTTTTAATGGAAACCATCATTATTTTGGACGAAACCTTGATTTAGATTATACATTTAATCAAGAAGTCGTCATTACACCTAGAAATGTCGTGTTTGAATTAAAAAACGGGAAAACTTTATCCTCTCATTTTGCGATGATTGGCATGGCTGTAATTTCAGATAACTACCCCCTTTATTTTGATGCGACCAATGAAAAAGGCTTGAGTATCGCTGGATTAAACTATCCTAAAAACGCTTTTTATCAACCAGACGAAAAGACAGAAAAAAGTATCGCGTCTTTTGAGTTGATTCCTTATGTGTTGTCTCAATGTACCACCATTGATGAGGTTAAATCACTTTTAGATGATCTGATTATCACTGATGTGGCTTTCAATCCTGAGTTTCCAAACTCGCCACTGCACTGGATAATTGCTGATAAACATGCTGCTATCACTGTTGAATCTGATAGAGATGGTTTACATGTGTATGATAATCCTGTCGGTGTTTTGACAAATAATCCACCGTTTCCTATCCAATTATTTAATTTAAACAACTACAGACATTTGTCTGCTAAAACAAGTGCGAACTTCTTTGCACCAGAACTAGACTTAGATGCCTACAGTAATGGTATGGGAGCAATTGGTTTACCAGGAGATTTATCCTCTATGTCACGTTTTGTTCGTGCAACATTCACTAAAGAACACAGTCTAAAGTTTCAAACTGTGGAAGAAGATATCAATCAGTTTTTCCATATTTTATCTTCTGTCGAACAAACTAAAGGCCTCTGTGATGTCGGCGAGGAACACTATGAATACACTATCTATTCTTCTTGTTGCGATACGGATACAGGCATTTATTACTACAAAACATATAACAATAGCCAAATTAGTGCCGTTTCTCTACATCATGAAGACCTTGAAGCCTCAGATTTAATCCATTATCCATTAGCAACCAAAGCAAGTATTCATTCAGTCAATTAAAAAAGATGTCGGAAAATATCCGGCATCTCTTTTTTATTTTTGTTTCGTTTTTCCTGTCCAGTTCATATAGCCGCCCTTTAAGATGTAGATATCTTTGTATCCTTCTTTTTTAAGCAAACCAGCCATATAAATCGCCATACTTGTCCGGTTGTCATACAAATAGATTGGTGCATCTTTACGAATGGCAAGTAAATATTCTTTGTGCGCTCTTGAAATAGTATACGGCACACTTCTTGCTCCTAAAATATGACCACGATTGTAGTCCTCTTTTTCTCTCACATCAATAACTTGAGCTGTTCTCATCGTTTCTTGGAATTTATCTTGTTCAATCCACTCAGCTGCACGCTTTCTCTTGATGAAAAAGAATAGTTTATACAATCCATAACTCGCAATAATAATAATTAATATAGTTGTTAATAAATCCACGGGACATTTACCTTTCTATCTATTATTTGTCTTTTTTAAACTTTAATGCTAATGATGCTGCACCAATCACACCAGCCGAATTTCCTAATTCTGCTAATTTAATGGTCGTGCTATTTTTTACTTGTGGGAAGGTAAAACGGTCAAAATACACTTGTACTTTTTCCAATAAAAACTCTCCCGCTGCTGACACGCCACCACCGATGACAATGTCATTAGGATTTAACATATTTCCGATATTTCCACATGCTAATCCTAAGTAGAAACACACTTTATCGACTACTAATAACGCAAAGTGATCGTTGTCTTTTGCTAAGTCAAAAACATCTTTACTTGACACTTCTTGTCCGTCATCAATCATATCTTTTAATCTTGATGTGCCAGAGAACTCTTCACTCATATCTCTAGCTAAACGAACGACACCTGTTGCTGATGCCACTGTTTCAAGACAACCTTTTTTACCACATGTACAATCAAAACCTTCCGGATCAACGGTAATATGACCAATTTCACCAGCTGCTCCAGCGACTCCATGAAGTAAATGACCTTCAGCGATAATACCTCCGCCAACACCCGTTCCTAGCGTGATAAACGTAACATCAGGGGCATTATTTCCAGCACCTTTCCATCTCTCACCAAGTGCTGCCACGTTGGCATCATTATCTAAATCAAATGGAATACCAAACGTTTCTTCCATTGGTTTTTTTATTTCTTGAAGAGTTGACCAGTTTAAGTTGTAAGCACCAATCACTGTTCCATTTTCTTTATCGACTGTTCCTGGTGTTCCCATACCAATCCCAATAAAATCAGATGGCTTCATGTCATATAAATCTAATCTGTGTTTGATTGATTCCATAATATCTGGGACAATGTGTGAGCCGTTGTCTTCAATATTTGTTTCAACACTCCATCGTTGTTGAATCTCACCATCTTCTGTTAAAATGGCTAATTTTGCTGTTGTACCACCTAAATCAATACCTATTAATTTATTTGTCATTTATTGACCCTCCTGATAATCTTCTTCAAGATGATGCTCCCGTTTTAAAACTAGCATGGCTTTTATGTATTCCTGTTTGTCTATCAATCCTGCTTCTTCCAGTTGCTTTAATTCAATCATCATTAATTCAATATCCCATAGCCGATTTCCGACATAAATAAAAATACCAAATCGTTTAAATAACTGTTGCACATCATACATTGTTTTCAATTTTCACTACCGACCTTATTATACAGATATATCCTTGGTATTCCTAGTACCGTCTGCATTTATTTTCATTTTATCCATAAAAACCTTTATATAAACATCCCACTGATAACAGAACAAAGACCACTAAAGATAACAATCGTTTTGTTTTATCAATGTTTTCATTGAAACCAAGTTTATTTGCTGGCACGCCCACAATGATCATAATCAGTAACCCACCAAGTGCTCCACCAAAGTGTCCCATAATATCAACACCTGAATCAAATAAATTCATCACTAAATTCATTAGAATAAGTAGTGTCATGTTACGCGACATATATTTGATCGCTGGATGATATTTGTAAATTTGCCCTAAAATAATAAAGGCCGCAAAAATACCAAATAACGAAGTACTTGCGCCGGCAGAAATCGCATTGTCTGAACCAAAGGCAAAACTCCACAAATTACCAAAAATCCCACTTAACATATAAACAAGAAAAAATCGAGCGTGTCCAATCAACGGCTCTAAAATACGACCGACAAAATATAATCCTAAAGAGTTTAACAATAAATGGAAAAAGCCAATATGAACAAAAATTGGCGTTACCAGTCGCCAAATCTCACCATCGATGTTGATAGCTGCATGAGTCATTGCACCGAATTGATACAAAATTCCAACGTCTTCTGAGCCTGAATAAATCCCTTGCGTTAATCCAACTAACTCCATCAAAATAAAGACGACGATTTGAATCGCTAAAAATAAATAAGTAAAGTACGGTCCACGTTTGAAACGCATCCAACGTGTCGTATTATATTCTCTCATACAGTTCCCCCTTACGTGCACAAATCAATGTGTCCACGATTTTATCATGTGGTTCAGTTTCTAGTTCCTCTAATAACTGTTCTTGGAAGACCAAACTTATTGTGTGCCCTTTAAAGTCAGTCAAGTAACGGTCGTAAAATCCACCACCGTACCCTATTCGTTTGCCTTCTGTGGTAAATCCAACACCAGGCACAATCATCAAATCAATGTCTACTTTGTCATAAAGCTGACTGTCAATCGGCTCATACACACCAAATCGTGTTAATTCAAGTTCAACCGAGTCATCATACAGATAAAAATCCATTAACCCCAACTTTTGCGTCTTTGGAATCACAATCGTTTTTCCTTCGTTAAAGGCTCGTGTCATCAATTTTTTTGTATCAAACTCATGTGTCATTGGATAAGTCGTCGCTATGACTGTCGCTTGTTGCCATTGACTCGTTTCAAATAACCGCGACAACATCTCATCTTCTATGTTATTTTTTTTATTTTCTTGTGTTGCAAGATGATTTAACCGTGAAATGATCTCTTGTCTAATTGCCTTTTTCATCTCGACACCCCCTTAAACAGTATACTAAAATATTATAACATAACTTGTTTGTGACCTTTATCTAAAAGTTATATAAAGGGGCTTTTAATAAAAATTTTATCATTTTTGAAATGTTTTGAGTAGAACATCTAATGCATGATTTAATTCCTCCATCTCTTCTTTAGTCAGTTTTTGATTTAAATCTTCACCCAAATCTGTTGTATCAAATGGGTTTCTCTTTAAATAACTCATCCCTTTTTCACTAATTGACACGTTAGTGATTCGTTTGTCTAATGGGCTGATTGTTTTTTTTACTAAACCGTGTGACACAAGTTGTGAGATAATCCGCGTTGTCTGTTGTTTCCCAAAATAAAAATCTGTGGCGATGTCTGTCATAGTCATAGACGGTACTTGTGTCAAGCCGAGTAAACAGTAATACCCTTCATATGTGATGTTTAAATCATTTTTTTGTTTGATGCGTCTTTCCACATTGAAATGCCAATAGGGTAATAGTTTTAATAATTTATTTGCGATTTTTTCCATTTTGCACACTCCTAAATTGACTTTTTTATCTTCTTCATGATACCTTATTAGTACATATTTGTGTACTAAAAGAAATGAGTTGATTTAATTATGCTAACAAAACTATCCACCCACATAAAACAAAACTTCAGTAAAAATCTAGTAGATTTCACCACAAATCTATTGTTTATCTTAATTTTCACCTTAATCTTTGGTAAAGAAAATTTACTCCCTATTGTCGCATTAAGTGTTGGGTTTCTGATGTTTCCTAAAATTAATTTCGGCGTAACAGACAAAGTTCTTATCATGACAAACTTGATACTATTTCCACTTGGAGGTATCATCTCCCAACTGCCACATAGCCAGCCGTTTTTATTATTTTTTGTCTATGCTGCATTTACTCTACTAATTTTAGTCTTAACTGCTGAACCAATTGCGTTTCAATATTCGATTCCATATATGATTAATTTTTTATTTTGCCAGGCAACTCCTGTCGAGTCTACTCACGCACTAAATCGGATAATATGTCTCGTCGTAGGGAGCGTTGTATTAAGTATTTTAGCCGTCAAATCAAAGAAAAGACAGCCTTTAACTGCAACAAAATTAAAGCTAGACGAACAAATCAAACGCTCCGTTTCTACTCCAATCTATCTACTAAAAATGACGTTAAGTGTGTCGATTGCTATGACAGTCGCTATTTTGATTCATGCTCCAAAACCTCTTTGGATTAGTATTGTGGCGATGTCTCTAACGGAAATCCACTTTAGTGAGACTGTCAAAAAAACACGCGAACGCATTATTGGCACAGCGTTTGGCGTGATTGTCTTTTATTTATTTTTAGTTAAACTCATTCCAACACCTTATGCGATCGCCTTTATACTAAGTGTTGGATTTATCAGTTACTTTTTAGTCGATTACAAACATAAAACCATTGTCAATTCTATTGCCGCCATGAATGCTGCACTGGTCATGTTTCCAAGTGGCGTGTCAATTGCAAATCGATTTATCGGTTTATTCATTGGGATTGTCATTGCGATTGTCGTGGCGATGATGTGCCACCTCATTCAAAAAGCAATTGTACGATAAAAAAGCTACAGTCATTATCAAAATGGCGTAGCTTTTTTTGTTTATTTACTCTTCTCTTTTTTCATTTGTTTACTTCTTAACTGCCCACACGCTGCATCAATATCAGACCCAAATTCTTGTCTGACAACACAGTTGATGCCATTTCTTTTTAAAATATCATAAAAAGCTAGCGTATCTTTTTTTGTGCTTCGTTGATACAAGTCATGTTCTTCCACTGTATTATAAGGAATCAAGTTGACATAAGTGAGTTTTTTCTTATCTTTCAATAAGTCTGCCAATTGTTGGGCATGCTCTGGTGTGTCATTCACCCCTTGAAGCATGATGTATTCAAACGTAATACGTCGGTTGGTTTCTTTTAAATAATAATCCACTGCGTCCATCAAACGCTCTAATGGATACGCTCGATTAATTTGCATGATAGATGTGCGTGTGTCATTATTTGGTGCATGAAGTGAAATTGCTAAGTTGACTTGCAAGCCATTTGTCGCAAATTGCTTGATTTTTGGTACCAATCCACTTGTCGATACAGTCATATGTCTTGCACCTATTTGAAGCCCTTTTGGATCATTCATGATAGATAAAAAGTCCATCACGTTATTATAATTATCAAACGGTTCACCAATTCCCATGACTACAATATGACTCACTCGTTCGCCTTGCCCTTGTTTGTCTAGGTAATGTTGTACTTTCATAATTTGGGCGACAATTTCACCTGTTGTTAAGTTACGTTGTTTTTTCAGTAACCCACTCGCACAAAATGTACAGCCAATGTTGCACCCAATTTGTGTCGTCACACAAACTGATAGTCCATACGCTTGACGCATCAACACAGTTTCAATCATATGATGATCAGGCAACTCAAATAAATATTTTACCGTCCCGTCTTGACCTTCTTGGACAACGACTTCATTCAAAGGGTCTAACACAAAGTTTTCATTTAATAATTCAATTGTTTGTTTAGAAAGATTGCTCATTTCAGAAAAATCTGTCACACGTTTTTCATATAACCATTGCCACACTTGGGCTGCTCTAAATTTCTTTTCACCATTTTTCACAAACCAGTCAACAAGTTGAGGCTGTGTTAAATCATAGATAGATGGTTTCATTATTTATTCCTCATTTCTACTTTGTACACTTAATCACTATATAGGATTTATGTCTAATTTGCAATGACAAACTCACTATCTGTGTATACAAAAAAAGCAAAAGAACGAGTTGCTCTCTTGCTTTTACTTTATTGATTTATCGCATGTAATGCTTGTTTACTTAATTGTTCTAATCTCTCTGATAATTCTTGAGCCGTTTCTTGTGAATACACAATCGTTTCAACTGGTGTTGAGAAAAAATCAAGCAATTTTACAGCTTGCCATGTATCACCTTGTTTTTCAATCGTGATTTGTGGGTGCACACTCGTTGCCCCGCACGCATCAGCCACTAAAAATGCCAACTCATAAGTCCTTTCGTCTAGTTCTCTTAAACGATAATACCCATCATGAATAAACTGTTTGTCTGCTGATAAATGTTTTGTCAACACATCAATTTCTTCTTGTGTCATATTCACACGCCTCCTTTATTAGCCTTGATTAGTTAGTAAAGTTATCGAAGTAACCTTGAATAAAGACAATTGGTGTTCCTTTGTCCCCACTACCTGACGTTAAATCTGATAATGAACCGATTAAGTCAGTTAATTTTCTAGGTGTTGTTCCTTGAGCTTCCATTAATCCTGTTAAATCATCTGCTTTTGAATCAATGTGTTTTTTGATTGCTTCTTCAAGTTCAGCTCCACGTAAGTCAGAGAAATTGTTATCAGCAAGATATTTTAACTTCACTTCATTTGGTGTTCCTTCTAAACCTGATGTGTAAGCTGGAGAAACAACTGGGTCAGCTAATTCCCAAATTTTCCCAACTGGATCTTTAAACGCACCATCACCATAAACCATGACTTCCACTTGTTTACCAGTTAATTCTTTTAATTTACGTTGGATATTATCCACTGTTTCTTGCGAATTTCTTGGGAATAATTTCACGCCATCGTCTGTTGATTTATTTGAACCAAGCAAACCATATTGCTCATTAAAGCCACTTCCATCAACTGATTCAGATAAAACATCATCCAATGTGTACACTTTTTCCGCACCATTTTGTTCTAATATGCGTTTTGTACGGTAACGTGTGTGAATGTCACAGGTTAAGATATTTTTTGTATAAGATAAAATCGTTTTAGGTTTTTGTGAGAAAATCACTTCACACTCAGCACCTTCAGCTGCGATTAATTCTTTATAATAGTCAATATAATCAACACCTGTAAAGGTATGTTTTTGATAACCAAATAACTCTCTAAATTCAGATTCTGTTAACGTATCTGTCCAAGGATTAACCCCTTTTTCATCTAATGCGTCAAGTGAAATCAAGTGATTTCCCACTTCATCTGATGGATAACTTAACATTAAAACAATTTTTTTGCTTCCTCTGGCAATCCCTCTCAAACAGTTTGAAAAACGATTACGACTAAAAATTGGGAAGATAACCCCAACTGTATCTTCATTAAATTTGTGACGAATATCTTCTGCAATCTGGTCAATAGACGCATAGTTTCCTTGTGCTCTAGCAACAATCGATTCTGTTACAGCCACAATATCTTTGTCTTGAATGGCGAAGTTTCCTTCTTTAGACGCTTCAATCACACTATCAATTACGATAGATTCTAAATCGTCTCCTTCATTGATAATTGGACAACGTAATCCCCTTGATACAGTTCCAATAATTCTTGACATAGTTTACTCTCCCTTATCGTACAACTCATTTTTTAATTTAGTTCCATAAGTACTATACAGTGTTTTAACCGACAAGTAAAATTTAGACGCTAGAAAAAATAAAAAAAGATGATTAAACGGGTATTTAATCATCTTTTTTACTTTTAATTGATTAAGTCTTTAGCCAATACAAAAGTATAATCTTGGCTTTTTAAAAACTTAATGACATTTTCTAAACTATCTGCTGAATCTTGGTGAATATCATGCATCAGCACAATACTGTGAGGTTGCAATTCTTTTTTAACTTCCCCTAAAATGGCTGTGGCATTATGTGTTTTCCAATCGAGTGTGTCGATATTCCATAACGCAATCGTCATATTGGGTTCCACTTTTGTTACTCTTTCATTGTATGCACCATAAGGCGGGCGTAAAAGTGTTGGACGTTCTCCAGTAATTTTTTCGATGCGTTGATTGGTGGACTCAATCTCTTGTTTGATACTTGCTTCATCTAATTTCGTCAAGTCTTTGTGATCATACGTATGATTCCCAATGTCATGTCCTGCTTCATGAATTTTCTTCACAACATCTGGGTAATTATCAACCATTGTCCCTAACATAAAGAATGTGGCTTTAATGTTGTATTTTTTTAACGTATTTAATATTTGTATGGAACTGGTGTTGTTTGGTCCATCATCAAATGTTAAGGCCACTTTCTTATCATCGTTTAAAATCGTTGGATCATTTTTTATGACTTCTTTTTGCAACACAGATAATTGACTCGCATAAACTTGTCTTAGCTTATCATTTTTAAGACCACTCACTTCTTTATTCAGCTTTTTATACTGGTCAGAAGTTGGAACTGTCTTAATTTTTTTATCTTGAATATACGTTTTCATCTCTTTGTCTAAAGATACAAGAGCATTATGTTGTTCGGTGATTTGCTTTAACCCAGCTTCTAAAGAGGCTTTTTGTTCATCTTTAGGTAACGACGTCACATTTGAATCCAATTCATCTTTCATAGATTGGGTAATTGATTGTGAGATGGCTAAATCTTTGACTAAACTATTTTTATTAAAAGGTTTTGTGCCAAAAATAGCAGACATTTGCTGTGATGCTTTAATTTTTTTCTGGATGGCATCAATCGTTTCAGCATCTTTGTTTAAGCCAAGCATCAATTGTTTCTTTTGATTCTTCACTTTTCCAGAAATATTTGAAATATCATCAACCGTTTTAATGCTTTGATGAACACTATCCTTCGTTTGATTCGCGGTTTTAAGTAAGTCTTGATTTATCACAAAGTTTTCTAAATTTTGTTGACTTAATTCTTGAATCGACTGATCGATCACTTTCTTTTCGCTTGTCACACTGCTTAGTGTTTGACTCGCTTTTTTATCAAGAGTCATTCGACGAACTAAAAAGACAACCTCTACAATAAGAATAAGTAATAAAAAAATTAATATAAATTGCTTTCTTTTTTCTTTAATCAATGTTCCAATCTACACCTTTCTAAAATATAACAGTTCTATTCTAACAGTAATTATTAAAAATGTTTATTATTTTTAGGTTTTTTCTATAACAAAATAGGTACGTTTCCTTTATTTTATCTCATTTAGATTACATATTTTATTAATTTGTTCATTTTATTTACTAAATCGTGTTGTTTCGAGTGTGCCTTATATCATCCGTTTAGATTTTCATTAAAATAACTTGAAAAATCCTCATTTTATAATCATAAACAGCAATGACTCTCATGACTATGTTAGAATAATCTTGCTATGCTGAATATACATTGGAGGGAATATATAATGGACATTCAAGACTACATGAAAGCATTTATTGATACTTTTTACGAAAATAAACAAGACATTCAACAAGGAAAGCCAATTAAGCTGATTCCTAACGACACCATCAACGCACTAAAAAATACGACCATCACCGAAGATGGACGTGATTTAGACAGTCTACTGAAAATGTTAGAAGAAAGTGTCTATCCTTTTAGAAATGTTAGTGAACATAAACGAAATTTTGCTTTTATTCCTGCACCTGTTGTTGATATTTCAAAATTAGGTGATTTGTTTGAATCTTTTTATAACCCAAACGCTGCAGGATTTTATTCTAGCTCTGGAACAGCTGTCATCGAAGAAGAAATGATGGCTTATTTATGTGAAAAAGCTGGATATGATCCAAAAAAAGCAAGTGGCACATTTTTATCAGGGGGATCAATGGCCAATTTAAATGCCACTATAGCTGCCAGAGATAAATATTTATCATTAGATGACATCACAAAAGGTGTGGTTTATATTTCTGATCAGGCACATCATAGTGTTCATAAAGCACTTCACGTGATTGGCATTCCAGATGAAAGAATTCGCCGTGTAAAAACAGATGACCGATTAAAAATTGACCCCACAGTACTTCAAGAAACAATCAAAACGGATAAAAAGAATGCGTTACGTCCTTTTATCGTCATTGCGACAGCCGGGACAACAAATGCAGGGGTGATTGATCCATTACCTGAATTGGCTAAAATTTGTAAAGAAGAAGACATGTGGCTGCACGTGGACGGAGCGTTTGGCGCATCGGTGTTATTATCATCAAGCCACACTCACCTACTAAAAGGGATTGAACAGGCTGATAGTATCACGTGGGATGCACATAAATGGCTCTTCCAAAGTTACTCTTGTGCGATGTTACTGGTAAAAGATAAAGCCGATTTATTGCGAAGTTTTAGTGAAACGCCTGAGTATTTAGAAGATGCTTCTGAAAACGAGCACATCAACACATGGGATTTAGGACTTGATTTATCTCGTCCCGCTCGTGTTGTGAAGTTGTGGTTATCCATGCAAGCACTTGGAACGAAAAAATTAGGTGACACCATTGATTACGGAATCAAACTAGCTGAATACACTGAGTCTGTCGTGCGAAATACACCAAAACTAGACATTGTCACACCTGCTCAAACAGCGATTCTGAACTTTAGATACTACCGTGAAGGCTTAAGCGAAGAAGAATTAAATTTGTTCAATACAGCCCTTTCAAATATGATTTCTAATCAAGGGTTTGCTCAAATTTTGACAACAAAACTTCAAGGAAAAACAGTATTACGTATGTGTACCATCTCGCCTGAAACGACACAAGAAGACATCGATAAAACAATCGAACACATTTCTTCTTGTATAGAAACATTAGAAACTAACTAAAAAATAAGCCGAACACGATACCTTAAAAACGTCGTGTTCGGCTTTTATTATTCAATTGATAAGAGTTGTAGATGATTGACTCCAGTTAATTTTTCTAGTTCCACTAAGAGTTCATTCACCGACACTGATAGTTCTTTGATATCAATCCCCATGACCACTGTTGCAGTGTCTTGGATGGGAATATTTTGATTGATTGTTAAGACATTTCCCCCAAGTTCTGACAAACGGTTCAACACAGAGGACAGTAACCCTTTTTTATCGGTTAAGTTAAATGAAATGAGTGTTTTTCTAATTTGTGCCGTTTTATCAGCGACAAACACATGATCTTTGTACTTATAAAACGCACTTCGAGATAGGCCAACTTCATTGACAACCTCACTCACATTTTTAAAATCTCCTGAGTTTAATAATTTCTTTGCTTCGATTACCTTTGAGAAAACGTCTGGTAATACGTCTTGATTGACGATTAGATAGTTCTGTGACATACTTCTGCTCCTTTATAATCTACCGATAAATCAAGAGCCTTCCATTTATGTTTCAGTGTGGCTAGTGACGTATTTAATCCTTTCATATCAACTTGTGACGTGAAAACTCCCATCAATGTTGAGCCACTACCAGAAATATAAAACCCTTTTGCTCCTGATTCCTTTGCGATATGTTCTACTATATCATATTCGTCAATTAATTTTTTACGGTATGGCTGATGAATGCCATCATCTAAAAATTGATCTAAATTAGCCGCATCTCCTGTTTTTAATGCGTCTAATAAAAATAATAATTTTGCTTGATTGTCTACTACCGTTTTTAGCGGATAACTTTCAGGCAACACTCCTCGTGCGACTGATGTTTCCAACGTAAAATCGGGAACAAACGCCACAAATTGATACGACTCATCAACTGGATAATGTTGGAAAAAAATGTCGTCATCCATTTGATAAGAGGCACTTAATCCACCTAGTAAAGCAGGTACGACATTATCAGGATGCCCTTCAATTTGAGTACAATACTGCACCAACTCATCTTGACTTAGATGAAGCTGATGCAACTCATTGGCTGCTAACACACCTGATACGATACACACTGCACTACTACCCAAACCACGTGCAAACGGAATCTCACTATCAATCTGTAATTTAATTGGGGTCACAGGTCTTTTTAAGTCATCTAGCACGTATTTGTATGACTGATAAATTAAATTATCTTCTGTTTGAAATTCGACTGGGCAACCAGAAATCTCAAGTTTATCTGATAATTCAACCTCACACTCACCATAAAACGTCACAGCTAAACCTAATGTGTCAAACCCGACACCGACATTGGCAGATGTTGCCGGAACTTTAATACACACCATTATTACTCACCTACCTGTTTAATAATAATATCCTTCATTTCATCAATATCAATCACTTGATTATGTAAAATTGGTGCATGTTTCAAGTCTTTCAACTGACTTGGTGCATAGACGTTTGTTTTTTCTTCTAACTCATCAATTAATTTAAACTCGTCTTGTGAGCTATCAATCGCAAGTTCTGGAATGTCTTTGCTCACTTCTTGAACAAACTTATAAGGAGAAGCTGTTGATAAAATAACCGTTTTTTCTTTTTTCTCAGGACTATTTTCCAATACATAAGAAGCCACTGCTGTATGTGGATCAAGTAAATAGCCTTTTTCTTTGTATACTTTATCAATTTGTTCAGCTACTTGTTTATCTGTTGCATATCCTGTTCCAAATGTTTCTTGAATCGTGTTTAATAACTCGTCAGAAATTTTGAATTTCCCTGTCGTTTTTAACTGATTCATCAAGTCAGCCACATAATGAGCATCTCCCCCACTTAAATGGAACAACATTCTTTCTAAGTTTGATGAAATTAAAATATCCATACTTGGTGAGCTCGTCTTTTTAAACTCACGATTGGTGTCATACTCCCCTGTTTTTAAGAAATCATATAATACGTTGTTTTCGTTTGAGGCACAAATGAGTTTATTAATTGGTAACCCCATTTGTTGCGCGTAATATCCGGCTAAAATATTTCCAAAGTTTCCTGTTGGCACAATGTAGTCAATCTTTTCACCTAATTGAATTTCTCCCGTATTAACAAGTTCTGCGTATGACGCAAAATAGTAAACAACTTGTGGAATCAAACGACCAATGTTTACTGAGTTCGCACTTGAAAACTCAATGTGATGCTCTTTTAGTAATGCCACTAATTCTTCATCATGGAATAAACGTTTCACATTACTTTGCGCATCATCAAAGTTTCCATTAATTGACACAACCGCCACGTTTCCTCCATCTTGTGTTTGCATTTGTTTTTCTTGAATGGTTGATACCCCATTATTTGGGTAATACACAATCATATCAACTAATGGATCATTTTTAAATCCTTCCAAAGCCGCTTTACCAGTGTCACCACTTGTGGCTGTTAAAATTAATCGTTTGTTCGTATTATGTTGTGTTTTTGCTGATAAGTTTACTAGTTTTGGTAGCAGTGATAAGGCAACATCCTTAAATGAACACGTTGGCCCGTGGAATAATTCTAAAACATAATCATCGCCTACTTTTTTTAGTGGCGTGATTTTTTCATCACTAAATGTGTTTGTATAAGCCTCTTTCACACATTTTTTGATGTCATTTTCTGAAAACTCATTGAAAAACTGATTGATAACCAGTGAGGCAATCTCTTGGTAGTCCTTATTTAAAACAGTCGATACATCTAAATTCACATCATCTAAGTTAGGCAAGACAAACAATCCTCCATCAGGACTTAACCCTGCTAAAATCGCTTGACTAGCGGAATAGTTAATTGTTTCGTTTCTTGTACTTTGATATTTTTTTCCATCGTAACACTCCTTGTCTTTCATTTTAGTCTATGATACAATGTTCACCATATAAAAACAAGTGTATTTTACAGGAGGACTTATTATGAAAATTGCAATCCTTGGTTTTGGAACAGTCGGTTCAGGTGTTTATGAAATTTTACAGCAAAAAAATTTAGCGAAACAGTTTAGCGTGGAAAAAGTATGGTGTCGTCCAAATGACACCATTGAGATTCCAAAATTTTGTTCTAATATCGAAGACATTATAAACGATAAAGACATTGAACTGGTTGTTGAGGTATTAGGTGGCATTGAGGTACCATTTGATTTAATCTCTCGCATGTTAAAAAGTAAAAAACATGTCGTCACTGCAAATAAAGCCGTTATCGCGAGACACTATGACGCATTAACTGATTTAGCAAAAGAAAATGGTGTGTCACTTAACTTTGAAGCAAGTGTTGGTGGTGGGATTCCATGGATCAAAAACGTGGAGTTAGCTTCAAGAATTGATGCTATTTCAAAATGCTATGGTATTTTAAATGGTACATCAAACTTTATCTTAGATACAATGTTAAAAGAGGATGAAGATTTTGGTGATGTGTTAAAAGAAGCCCAAGATTTAGGTTACGCAGAAGCTGACCCAAGTGCAGATATTGATGGCTTTGATGTCTTAAATAAATTAATTATTTCTGCTAGAAAAGCATTCAATAAAAAGCTTGATCCAGATGATTTCTTTGTTCACTCAATGAAACAAATTACAAAAGACGATATTCATTACTTCAAACAAAAAGGCCATATTGTAAAATACATCGGTGAAATTACGCATGACGAAGGGGTTATCTCGTTACATGCTGTACCAGAAACATTTGTTGAAGCAACGATTCCAAGTAACAATAATATCGCCAGTCTTGAAGGAAAAACAATTGGAACATTAAAATTCTACGGACAAGGTGCAGGTAAATTACCAACCGCTAATGCCGTTGTACAAGATATTTTAGATATTTCAAAAAATATTTCTTATATTGATACTGACAACGTAGAAAATAATGATATAATTGAAAACAAAACAAATCACTATACATTCGTTATTCGAACAAACGAAACAATTGATGATGCGCTAATTAAAGAAAAAGATGGTGATTATTTAATTACTCATCCTATTACATTAGCTGACATCAAAAAACAAACACAATTAAACGATTCTCTGATTGTGAGAGTGATTACTCAGGAGGACTGGCATGATTAAAGTAACAAAATTTGGCGGAAGCAGTGTTGCGAATGCCACTCAGTTTAAAAAAGTTAAAAGTATTATTGATAGTGACCCAACACGTACTGTCGTTGTCACAAGTGCCAGTGGGAAAGAACAATCTGACGACCACAAAATGACCGATTTACTTTACCTATGCTATGAGCATAAACGTTACGGCATGCCATTTGACGATTTATTTCAAATGATTCGCGACAAATTAACTCGTATTGAAGATGAATTAGGTCTTGAGTCAACGATTTCTGAAGACTTGGATTTTTTATATCAAAAGCTTTCTGATTCAATTGACATTGATTATCTTGTCAGTCGTGGGGAATATTTAACAGCTAAATTATTAAGCAATTATTTAGGATTTAAGTTTGTTGATGCAAAAGACATTATCATCTTTAAACCAAATGGCCAAATTGATGAAAAACGCTCATGCAAAGCCATTCAAAAACTTATTAAAGAATCTGATAAAATCGTCGTGCCTGGTTTTTACGGGGCGTATCCTGATAAATCCATTCACTTAATGTCTCGTGGAGGGAGTGATATTACAGGAAGTTTCCTAGCAAATGTCATGGACGCTGTGTGTTATGAAAACTGGACGGATGTTTCTGGTATTTTAAAAGCCGATCCAAGAATCGTGAACAATCCAAAACAAATTGAAACCATTACCTATGAAGAATTACGTGAATTAGCCTACATGGGAGCTAATGTTATTCATGAGGAAGCCGTTAACCCTGTTAGACAAAAAAGTATTCCTATTCACATATTAAATACCAACGACCCTCAAAATCGTGGAACAGTTATTACAGCTGAAGACGAGCAAGAAAAACGTCAAGCGATTACTGGGATTACAGGGAAGAAAGATTTCTCAATTATTACGGTCGTTAAATCACATATGTCAAATGACTTTGGAACCATTCGAAAAGCACTTGAATGCATGGAAAAATACCGTATTATTGTCGAGCATATCCCGACTGGTGTGGATTCATTTTCTTTAGTGGTTGAAACAGCAAAATTAAAACCATTTTATTATGAAGTCATCTCTGATTTAAAAGCTAGTACACAAGCAGATAAAGTCACTGTCATTCACGATATCGCCCTTATTGCGATTGTGTCTCGTTTTATGAAAAACAAAACAGGAATGAGTGGTCGTTTGTTTAGCGCTCTTGGAGAGCAACAGATTAATATCTCACTTATTTCTCAAACAAGTGATGAATTAACCATTATTATTGGTGTTAAAAACGAAGATTATAATACCACGATTCAAACAATTTATTATGAATTTGAAGGAGACGATAGTTTATGAGCGAGTTAACTGTAGCAATTTTAGGAGCCACTGGTGAAGTGGGAAAAGAGATGTTAAATTCTCTGTTAGAACGCCAAATTCCCATTAAAGAATTAAGATTATTTGCCTCTAAACGAAGTACTGGACAAAAAGTTGCGTTTGGTGACAAAGAATTAGTAATCGAAACATTAACAACAGACTGTTTTGAAGGAATTGATATGGTCTTATGTGCGTTAGATGACGATATTGCTCGTATCTACCTGCCTGAAGCCAAAAAACAAGGTTGTTTAATTATTGATAATTCAAGTATTTATCGACTAGATGAAGACGTACCTTTAGTTGTACCAGAAGTGAACCCTGATGATATTTTTACCAATCAAGGAATCATTGCAAACCCTAACTGTTCAACAATTATCGCACTTGTTGCCATTGCCCAATTACACAAAAAAGCAACTATCAACTCAATGATTGTGTCAACTTACCAAGCTGTTTCAGGTGCTGGTAAACAAGGGATTGAAGAACTTGAAACCCAAGTTGTTGATATTTCTGAAGGAAAAAGTGTGACTCCTCACGTCTTCCCTTATCAAATCGCCTATAATTTAATTCCACAAATTGGTGGATTTAATGCTGAAGGGCATTCAAGCGAAGAAATGAAATTACAAAATGAAGGACGTAAAATCCTCCATCATCCAACACTTGATGTAACATGTACCTGTGTGCGTGTTCCTGTCGTTCGTTCGCATTCTGAAGCGATCACTCTTTTCTTAGATAATGATTTGAGCGTTGAAGAAGCCCGTCAAATCATTAGCGAAACTGATGGCGTGAAGTTAGTCGATGATTTAGACAATCAAGGTTACCCAATGCCACTTGATACATCTAACCAAGATTTAGTTCATGTTGGGCGTATCAGAAAAAGTAAAGTCGGTAATCAATCAGTCTTAACTCTGTGGTGTTGTGGGGACCAAGTAAGAAAAGGTGCTGCTACAAATGCCGTACAAATTTTAGAACACTACATAAAGCATTCTCACTAAACATACTGGCTTGTAAAGATAAAAAGAGTTGACTGGTTCATGATTTTATTTTTTCCGAGTGTGCACTATCATAAAAAAACTCTTTTATTAACATGATTTTCATAAGTTAATAAAAGAGTTTTTCGATTTAATTATGTCATCTTTAGGCTATCTAATCCCTAAAGATATTCTGGCATATCTGCTCATACGATCAGTCGTCCACGCAGGATACCAAACTAATTTTACTTCTAATTTTTTGATTTCATCTATATCACTTAATGCATCGTGAATTTGTTCTGTGATAACGTCTGCTAATGGACATTGATATATCAACATTTCTATGACAAAAAGTTAATAAAAAATCTTTCATTAACTTATTATTTACTTATTCATTTTACCACGGAAAAAGTGAATATTCTAGCTAAATTAGGCTTGGACTACATACTAGGAAGAGTATTAATTTGTCATTTTGGTTTGTTATCCACTATAAAAATCAGTATATTCTATATTATCAGAGTTTTCTGGATTTCCTAATTGATCAAAAAGAATATCTCGTTGTAATTTTCCAAGTAATCTATTTTTATCTTCTAATTCCATAAAATCCATAAGTGATGGATTTATTGCATCAAAATCATTTAAATCAGACAGTAAACTATTTATAAAACTATTCATACTTTTAGTATGATTTACTTTATAATAAATTTCTTCATTTAAATGATTTTTAAAATAATTATACCTTTCATTCAAATGAAAAGAATTTAAAAATTTTATTAATCTTTCACGATATTCAAAGTACTCAGAAACATGAATTTTAATCTCATAATTACTTGATTTACCAAGTAATTCATCTACCCCTTTTTTGATTTAATATAAAAATGGTATTCATCTTGTATAGACTCTGTAAATAAATTAATTACGTTTGATAACTTTACTTCGTTATCTCCTTTAATAGAACTGTTACATTGACTACATGATGGAATTAAATTAAAAATGGATACCGATAGAAACGGATAAACACTTTTAGGAAATAAATGGTCAATTTGAGGTCTTACTTTCCCCTTTTTTTCCCCTTTTTCTTTAAAATAGGTATAAATAAATTGAGAATTACAATAAGGACATACAATCGTATCTAAAAAGAGAGTATAGAGATAAACATTCCAATATTTCAAAACGGTTTTTTCAAATTTTTTATCTTTGAACAGTATAGAAATGTCCTTCAAATCATGAAATATATTTTCAATCTCCTGAAATTTCATATACCTAATTTCTCGTGTAAACCTTTCTTTATATAAATCTAAAAATACTTTTTCAAATGTAGGTAAAAATTTAAATATTGAAAATTTCTTTTTGAGATTATCTTTTCCTTTTTTCTTTTTTAAATTCTTATTTAATTCTGCTCTATAAATCCTATAACTTGTTATTTCACAAAACAAAGCATTATCTAAACTTGATAACTTATCAAGTTTAAATAGATACTCTCCAAAATCTTCCTCTAATTTTAAAAGTTCATAATAATTTGACTCATCTAACAAATTAATACTTAATCTAATCATTTTTTTTAAAATAATAGTATCTTCTAGAAGTTCTATTTGCTTCTTAATCAAATCTTCTCTTCTAAAATCTTTCTTACTCAGTTTTTTCGATATTATTATTTGATTCATTTCATTTAATATTTCGAAAAAAGTACCTTCAGCATTTGTCATTTTTGTCATATCAATAACAAAACTATTCTCGGATGAAATTTCCAGAATCATATCAGTATATTTTTTTTTAATTTCTTTAGTGAAAAACTTTTTATGAACGTCAACAACTTCTTTTGGCATTACAATATTAATCATTATTTTTGTCCCTATCTTTTAATATCTGAATTTGTTTCTCGATTTTCTCTTTCTCCTCTTGTAACCTGTTAAGCTTACTTTGTCTATTTTCTGCCTTAACCATTAAATTCTTCATTGAATACTTCAAAGACTTTCGAATGACTACTTCTCCAATTTCGTTGATTATACCTTCCAACTCTTTTGATCTTTTAGTCGTTATAACTCCATCATTTATTTCTTTTATTATTTCTTTTATTTTATTTGAACTAAATTCTCCCATTAACCCATTTTCTAAAAAAAAACTTTCAGACATCAGCTCATTTAAATTACCACCGAATGTGTTTATACTATTAGGTAGCATGTCATTCTTACTTAGAAAATTTACATCCATATTTCTTATATCTGACAAAATAAGAGGAGAGTGAGTAGTTAAAATAATCTGAAAATCTAAAGAAGTACTATAATGAGTATTGAGGAACATAAACAATGAGTTCATAAATTTTCTTTGCCATTCAGGGTGTAACGTTACATCAATTTCATCTAGTAAAATTAAGACGTTACTTTGAGTAATGTCTTTAGTACCCTCATAAATATTTGAGAAAATACTTAATAATGAATTTTCTCCTGAACTAATAGCTTTCCATTTTTTTTCTAAGAAAAAGAAAATATCTTCACTTAGTTTTTCTTCGTTTAACTTCGTCAATTCAACATCTTCCAATTCTACTAATTCCGAGATATCAAACTGTAAGAAGTTGTTATCTAATTGAATTGATGTTTTTTCTAAATTTTTTAAAAAGAGTTTTTGTTTTAATAACTGTAACTCTTTTTCCTCATTATCATAGAAATATGTTTTATTAAAATAATCAACAATCGATTTCCTAGTGACTTTTTTTACTAGCGTTTTCTCTGGTTTGAGAACATTGTATCCAAGAAAGGAAGCTAAAGAATCTCTAAAAACCAGGTGATTCTTCACGTTATCTTGGTAAAGATAATTACAAACAAATTGTTTATTAATATCAAAAAAAATACTAGGACTATTAAAATCGTGTTTAGTTAAATTACTAACTTCTTCCATTATTTTTTTATATATTATACTATTCGATTTAAAATAGTCATTATAAGCTTCATCTACTGAAGGTTTAAATAAATTTATTCTGCTGTCAAGTTCAAATTTTTTTACAATACCATTATCAAAATTTTTCTCTAAATCTTTAAAAATAAACTCCATTTGTTTACTCATTAAATTATTCCGATAAGTCTCTAGATTAGTATTTTCTAATATTGTAGTCACTGAAAAGTCACTAAATGAATTTTCTTTTTCAATTAAAAAATAATTATTATACTCCAAATTATTAGAAAGAAATATAATCTTTGTATCCTCAAGTGGATTAACATAATTACCATATTGTATCTCTATACCTTCTTCACAAATAAAGTCAAGCTGTAAGTTAATAGAAGACCAATAAAATAATTTTTTATTTATTTCAATAATAAAAACAAAATTCATATCGTAAAAATTCTTATTTGAATAATTGACTAACTTTGTTAATAATCTTGTCTTACCACTTCCGTTTCTTCCCACACACACCGAAAGTGACTTTATTTTATTCTCATAAAACTTCTCTATATGTCTAGCGTTTTTTTTTATACTTATTTCATAAATATCAATATCTTTTTTTTCAATACTTACTATGTATCTAGAATCAAAAGAATATTTATCAATTTTGTCAGAAAATTCAATAATTGAAATTACTTTCATAAATTATCCTCCAATTTATCAAATTTTTCAGGATTTAAAAAATAATAAATAGGAAAAGATTCCCAAAAATTTATTAGACGTTTTTCATCTAACTTAAATAATCCTCGATAAATATATCGTTTTCCGTATCCATTAATCAAACTCATTTCATTTGTTGAAATTTTTATTTGCCTAACATCCTTCAAAGTAAAAACTAATCCCCAACTCAAATCTTTATGATTACTATTATTATTCCAAAAATTTTTATTCAACAGTTCAGCTTCTTCTCTCTCAAATTTATTGGATATTTTTGCCATGTAAACAAAGCCCATTCCATTTTTGGTAAAAAATATCAAATCGTCAGTCTTCATTTCACTCCACACACTTCTCATTCCTTCTGTTGTTCCCCAAAATGATACTTCAGAAACTGATGAAACTTTATACTTATTTATTAATTTTTCTTCATTGTCCTTAAAATAATCTTTTGCTTTTTCAAAAGTTTCATTACTATATTTAATATTAACAGTATCTGTTATCATTTCATTATCTCCCATTGGGCAGAAAAAAACAGATGGATATGTATCGGTAATCATTTTTTCCTCAACTCCTAATTCTTTTTCCCCTTACTCTTCTCAACAGTATACTTCTCACCATTCTTCTTAATTTTATTCCTAATAATAGCCTCAACACTTAATCCTAAGTCATCTGCTAGCATCAATGAATAAATCATCACATCGGCTATTTCATCTTTTATATTTTCTAAATCATCCGCAATTGCTTCTTCGCTTGTTTTCCATTGAAAGTTCTCAAGTAGTTCTGATGCTTCTAAAGAAACTGATAAAGCTAAATCTTTAGCGTTATGGAATTGTCTCCAGTCTCTTTCATCTCTAAACTCATTAATTTCTTTTATTAAATCGTCCATCCTAAATTCCTCCTACAAACCTACTCGTTCTTTGAATAGTTTCTCTACACTTTTATCTTCAAAGTAAACGGCACATCCATCAATTCCTCTTGAGAGTAATACATAATAAATATTTAATATGTACTCTGTTAACTCTGATAGGCTAAATTCCTCTTTCAGCGGAGTTCCACCAATATCTTTATAATTTTCAGGTACAGCTACAATCTGTCCATTCTCTACGGTAATATCGCTACCTATGATAACGCCAGAATAATTTAAATCATAACCTTGAATAGCATGAATCGAGCCTATTTCTTTTTCTGAATTTGGTTTCTTTACCCAATCTTCATAAGTCGAGTTCCATCTCTTTTGAATACCATCTTCATTCCAATCAAATGGTAATTCTTCTGCTTTCTTACCTTTGTTCTCTTTCTTTCCAGTATTGGATGCCCATTCCCTACAATAACCAGCAATCACTCTATTTGTTGTTTTAGGATAAGCATGTGAGTGGTCATCCACATAATCAATTACTTCTTTAAAAGTATCTACGATTTTAAAATAATCATCTTCAAAGACTTTTGAATTGAAATTTTTATCATCACTTAATTGGAAGCCGTATAAAATTCCTTTTAAAAAATCCTCTCCTGAAAAATCTCCATTTCCGCCAATTCTAAATTGTTGCATTAACAATAATTTTTTATAATCTTTTGTAAGTTTTCTGATTTCTGAAGGTCTAATGTTTTGAGGTTTAATTCCTTGATATGGGTCATACAGTAAAACCAAACCATCTGTTAATTCTTCAAGGAGTGTAATTTCTTCATCTCCTTCATTGAGATGCCTTCTTGCATTCGGATGTCCTTTACGATAATGTTGTTTCAATTTATGAGCTTCATCTACAATGATTACATCAAATCTCTTATCATTGTTCCTTGCGTCTACTATAAGTTGTGAACCTGTTTTAACAGTTAATCTACCATTCAATCCGATTGATTTAAATATCAAGTTAAACTGTCTTGTTAGGTTACCAGTAGTTATTAAGCCTATTCTTAAATCAGGGTTTTTCTCAGCTAAAGAAAATGCTAAGTTTGTAAACAGCACAGATTTACCTGAGCCTGCTGGAGCCTCTATTAAATATTTTTTGGCTACATCTTTTTCAATTTCATCACAAATTAGTTTTTGTTTAGGTGATAACTGTTTAAATGGTGAATACTTAAATAGTAAACTCTCTCTTAATTCCTCAATATTAGGATTATGAATTAATCCTAATTGATGTAATTCATTACCCCATAGTTTATAAAATACTTCAGTTAAGATTTCTTCTTTGTTTTTATAGACCAATTCAGTTTGACCATTGTTTCCATTAGCAAATATAAATTTTGTTACATCTGATTCAGCAATCATATAGTTTAATAACAATGACTCCAAATCAAGAATCGATGACTTATCAAATAGATTGGAATAAATAACTAAGCAGTTTGTATACTCTTTGTAATCTACTTTAGGATTTAATTCTCCTAAATGCTCATTATGTCTTCTAGTAAAACCATTTGTTTCACCAACGTATATTTTTTTCTTCTTAAGGTTATAGTAAACATAAGTAACTGGGTTATTCTCCAAAACATTTGTTTGAAGTTTTTCAAATTTATCTACTATTTCTCCATTTTTTAGTGTTAAATTGATAACTCTGTAACTCGACATTTTCTTCACTCCATCTATTAATTTAAAAACTCCATTACTTTTTCTTTTGTTTCATTATCTTTAAACCAAATATAAATTCCTTTTCTTGCTCGTGTCATTAATACTCGATACGTATTTAAAATGAGTTCTTTTACTTCTTCTGGATTTCCAAATTTAGCAATAAAAGTATTTAATTTATATTCTCTACCATTTCGATTAACCACCCAATACTTATTATTTTTATCAAAATATTTCAATTGACCTCCATATTTTTGAACTATTTCTCTAATAAAAATGATATCCTGACTTTTATTCAAATTAACAATCCAATCATTTTTTTCTAACGACCAAGATAAATCTTCCCAAAAAATATACCCAACATAGTCAAAATCCAGTCCTTGGGCTGTGTAGATACAACCAATCCTATCTTTATGGTGTTTCCCTATCTCAGAATACCATTCAAATTGTTCGTTCTTTGGGTTCCAAGGTTTAGTAAAATTTTCTTCTAGAATTTGTACATCATTATTTCTTATATTCCTTGTCCATTCCCAACAAAATGGAGCAAACCATTGAGCCTTTTCGTTATTATTTACATGATTATCTAATAATAAATCAATATCATTTAGTTTATTTATCACTTGTATATCGTAACCATCTATTTTGGTATATTCTTTCATAACTGGACTCAAGGAGAATAAATCATTAATTCTATCTACATAACTACTTTCATACATAGACCTTTTTTGAATGGATAAGTATTCTTGATGTAACTCGATATTTAATGGACTTTTTTCAACATAATCATAAAAATTTTGTCTAAGCCCTTCCTCATTAATTCTAACTCTCTGTCTGTCGTCCTGAAGCACAATGACAAATTTCACTTTATTTTCGTTATAAAGTTTATCTAAAACCTTATTCAATTCTGGAAGTCTATGCGCTTCATCAATAATAACTAAATCAAACTGTCCTCTTAATCCATTAACATAAGGAATATCGTTTTCTGTATGTCCGTTAATAATGGCATTGAGTATTTTACTTGTAACAGTAAAAACTACTTGTTTAGATTTCGTTATATCAATAAAAAGTTTGAGTAAGTATAAACCTAAATAAGTTTTACCTGTTCCACAATCCCCACTAATAATAATTAATTGTTTGTCTTTACTTTCCCTAAATAGTTTTGAAACTCTAACAGAAACATCTCTCTGTTCATCTAATAAAGGACTGATTTCCTGTGAATTTAGAGCTTTAGCTAAGTTTTCGTATCCTTGTTTCTCCATAGAATATTGACCAGTAACAATTAAATTTGTAATTTCACCTGGTTCTCTATTATCAAAAGTAGTACGTAATAACTCGATTAATCTATTTTCTTCTCCTAACACAAAACAATTTTCTCGTTTCGAGTTATAGATATCATATTGATTACTAAATAATTCCTCTTTATTTTTATAATTATGTAAGTATTGAATCTCTAAGATATCTACTTGATTATCACCTAAATTGGAATGGTTACATTTCAAATGGCTTCTATACGTATGTGTTTGTGCTATAGGATGACTGCGATTACTTGATTCTTCCTCAACATTATCTAGCTTTACAAACGTATTAGATTCAGTAAATTCTGTGTTTATTGACTGCCATTGTTTTAGTTCTATAATCATAGCTGTTGGTCTATTAGTGACTTTGTTATAACCAACTAATAACGCATCAATTCTTGAGTTTAAAGGTGTTTCGTACTCCATAATTAAATCCAAATCTGTTAAACCAGATTGATTAATCAACTTAATCAAAATAGGTAAAGAGTTTTTCCAAGATAGAACTTCATTATCATTAAACTCTATCTCGCTATCTTCATCAAATGACTGAAATTTATCTAACATTTTCTCTACTAATTCATCACTAGACATACTAGTTAAATTAGAAACTCTGTCGTAAAAAAACAACACCATAATCACCACTTTTTTATAATTATAATAACAATTGTATCATATTAATATTCAAATATTGGGATAATTTTTAAACGAAAAAATATTGAAAATATCGGATGTTTTATTTTGTTTTTATCTTTAATTTTCTATAAATTATCTTAGACTTTGATATAATAGATAAAAAAGGGGAATGGAGAAAAGAAATTGAGCAATTCGAATACTAAATTAACCAGAAGTTTAAAAAACGATAGGACTAATAAAGATTTACTTCGTACAGAAATAAATAATGCCACTGACCCAAATGTCAGACTGGAATTAACTAAAATGTTGTTAGAAATTGAAAAAGAAGAAAAGAAGAAAAAATTCATTAAATGGCTAAGTATTATTAGTATTTTAGTAATTATTCTTCTAACTCTTTTATATTTAGGGAATAAATCTTCTAAAGAACCAACTATTGAAAAGATAACTGAATCAACATCAACTACAAGTCAGCAAGCCAGTAATAGTGATACATCAACTTCTATTGTAAAAGAAACGAATTTGTCAGAGGAAGAATTAAAAAGATGGGTTATGGCTATCTTAGACTTAACAACTCCACCACCAACTAAATATATTCTAACTGTAAAGATTGATGAAACAGATAATTTAGCTTATATCCATGTTGGAGTAGACCAACTTGATGGTGCTGGAACATTTAGAGTAAATGCAAAAGGACAGTTAGAATATATGCCTTACATGGGTCAGTTCACTGGGGTTGAAGAATGGATTTTAATGTCAGAAAAATTTATGGACACCACAATTGCTGAAGAATACTATAAAGAACAAGCAAAAAAACAAGCTAAAACAAATGATGATTTGAATAAAATAAAGAATCATCTTATTGGAAATAAATATTTTATCAAGCCTATTCTATATGATGGAATGGATTCTGAACAAGCAATGGATGAGAACAAAGCTCCACAAAATTTAATACATGACGGAAGTCTAGCAGTTTCTTTTATAGATGACACTAAAGTTCATATAGAATTAGCGGGAACATATAGACCTGATTATGATGAAACTTACTCATTGTCCCCAGATACTATTAATTTTAAAGACTACTATATCCCTTATAAATATAACGATGGAAATTTGTCATTTGATACATGGACAACTGATATAGATGGACATACTATAACTTGGACTATAACACCACAATAACGCAAAAAAACTCAGTTGACTTAGAAAAATTCTACTGAGTTTTATTTTTTTAAAATCTATTTACTCAAAATTATCTCTCCACTTTGAGCAGTAATTATTATATCTCCATCTTCTCTATCAAAAATACTTACAGGCTTACCACCTGTTAAATTACTTGTTTCAATGGCTTTATTTAGAAATTGTTGATAGTAATCTTCGTTTCCTTGACCAGATATATAAATCTGTAAATTTTGAACTGTCGCAGCCATTAGCGGTATTAGATTAACTGTACTTCCATCATCTACAATATAACATCCTAAGTATTGAGAGTTTGCTTGAATTGGGTCATTAATGTCTAAATCTTGATAATAGATTGTTCCTAAGTTAACCATATCATTTTGTACTGTTGTACTTTCGGATTCTGACTCTAATCTAGACGAACTTGTATCTGTTACAACTGATTCTGTGCTTGAATAATTTATATCAGAACTTGTAATTTCGAATGTACTTGAAGTAATTTGAGTTTCCTTTGATTCCTCTACTCTCTTTTTTGAGTTGCTACTGCATGCTGATAAATTAACAAATAACAAGAAAAATAAGCAAACCTTTATTTTTGCTTTCATAAATCCTCCTTAATCAACTGGCGAATTACGTCATTACCAAGTACCCTAGTTGTTTTTAAATTACCATTTCCATTATTAATATCCACACCTATTTCTTTTGCTATTTCTCTAAGAACAGGTTTAACAATTGGAACTTCATTCCCTTCATGAATAGCTCTAATTGTTCCGCTTTCTAATTTTTGAACTGTATAATTCTTATACTCTGTTTCTTGCATAACAATTGACCTTGTTTCTATTATAGAATTTTTAAGCACTTTACTCTGAGATATAGATTTGTCTCTACCATTTTTAGTATCAACCATTAATTTTTTCGCTTCATTAATAAGTCCATCATAGATAATTTGAACTTCCAAATCTTCAACATTCACATAAACTAATACTATTCTGTCAACTTTTGTTAGAGTTTTACTATTAAATCTAAATTGATGACTTCAACTTTTTCTAGTTGTAGCTTTAACACTAATACGTTCCCCAGACTCAGAAACAACATCATAACCTTCTTGATTTGTTTCCGTAGCCATTTGACCATTCGTCATAATTGCTGTGTATAGCTCTCCAATACGACCAGTAATAAATCTTAACTCCCCAGCATTAGTTCCCCCATTACTTTCTTGTTCTAACCAATCTAATAATTTTGATAGTGAATGAATCATATCTTTTTGTGTTATTGACATTCTATCACTCCTATTTTTTCTAATTTTATAAATTAGTATTTCAATTGTACCATTCTTTAAGCTGGCAAATGATAATAAAAAAACTCTCACAAAAATTAATTGTAAGAGCAATTTGTTATTTACGTAGATTCTGTCTGTATTTAGCAAATACTTGTGGTTAATAATATACTATTTCAACATTTCTATCTGATACATTATTCAAAAAACTTATTTTATTCGAATAGTCCTCTCCACTGTAAACAAATAGTTTAATCTTTTCTAAATTATCTAGTTCATTGATAATATCTACAATCAATTCTTCATCTGCCTCTAAGCTATGACCTAATATAATCAACTCTTTAACATTAGTAAAATCAATATTCATACAAATTGGTGCTGGGAGGAAATTGTTTATTTCACCATAATCATTTATAATTTTTGATATTTGTTGAAGTCTTTCATTCCTTAATTGTTCATCCAACAAGCATGGATATATAATGGGGTCTGCTTTTCTAAATCTATTAAATGTAGACCAGCTTTTTTCTTCATACCATTTAGTATTATAATTTATAAATTCTTCATTTAGTGATGGTGAATAATCAAATAGATATCCTCCTCTACCGCTAAACATACAACTTACATGAGAATTAAATTCAGCAATCTCAGTTTCTATAGCTTTTTCACTTAATCCAATACCAATAAGATATCTCCTAAAATTCAATTGCTCTCTCAGTTTCTTTTTATCAAAAACTGTAGCTTCTGCTAAAATACCTGTGGGATTAGCTTCTCGTTGCTTATATCCTAACACGATATGTTTTTCATCTAAAGAACCATGAATATAATAAACATTATCACTATAATTTTGAGCAAATTTTGTATAATTGAATGATATAACAAAATCTGAAGGTTGGATTGCATTTTTAATATTTTCATTTTCAATAATGCTTAATTCATCTATATTATCCAAATAATTATATAAACAGCTTGTCATTTCTAAGAAAAGTAAATTTATCTTCTGAATCTGTTTATTTAGTATTTCCTCTTTCTTTTTATCATTTTCCACAGAATCAATAAAATATTTAAAATACCACTCTAATGACAGCTTATCAATTAGCTCTTCAAATGAATACCAATTATCTGTATCTATTTTAAAGTTGCATAATAACTCTTCCCAAGATGATTTTACTTCAATAGGTATCTGTTCATAAAAATCTTTATAGCTTGTTTTTAACCCATGAGCTAAATCAAATCCATTCCCTGTTATAATCAATCTTTCAGTCATAAATTTACCCTTTCTTTTTCTATAAAATCAGAATTTTATTCATCTAATTTAATTTCAAAAAACGATGAATAATTACTATCATTATCTACATCATTTTTTTCATTTTCTTCTTTTTCTCTTCCGATATATAAAAATTCCATTATTGAATTAAATTCAAGAACTTCTTCTTCTGCCCCACTGACAAATCCTCTCTCTATGTATAAAGATTTCGCATCTTCAAATGTTGTATATCGTTTTCCTGAATTTTCAATCTGCATGTGTACCTCTTCAATTTTACGACTACACATTTCATAGACACTGATATTAGAATCAATCATATTTTGAGTAATTTCTTCTCCAAACTTGTGAAGATAAACTGGTATTGTATCATCACACATATAAGGAATTTTCATTAAATATTCTTTATTTTTTTCTAACCAAGAAATTGATTCTTCTTTTCCTTTTGTTTTTAATATTGATAGAACTAATTTGTCTATAATATATACGGATTCTTTCGACTCTTTATATAAATTTTCTAAAACAGTCATTCTAATCTCAGGAGGCAATATAGAAAATTTTCCCATTATTTCAATGTTTGAACCAAATCTAAATTTTTTAAAATATGCGAATAATAAATATGAATACATATTATATAATACAGTTTGAGCCTTCTGTAAATGTTCATAATCCATAACCTTATCTTCTTCTGTATGTGAGGCTTGATTACCTAAATCTTTAATATCTTCCAACGAATCCATTAATAAACTATTGTTTGAGCTAATATCTTTTAGCCTTTTTTTAATCTTTGAATTTCCTAACATAACTTTTCCATTTTCATTTAATATCTTTCTTACAATAATTTCGGCCAGTCTCCTTATACTTGCAATTCTAGCATCATTAGGAATTTCATCAATGTAAAAAGCAGTTTTTAAAATATTTTCTATCACTGGCTCTTTTTTATTATAATCAAAATTATTCTCAGTCATCTTTATTGGCTCCTTACTATTTTAGTGTTTATATTTTCTTAAAATTTCTCCATATTCATTATATAATCTGCAATGCTGTCAGCATCTCCAAACATACTTGCTTGATTAATCCCAATTCTATCAAGCTCATCTAAAATATCATTTTTTGATTCACCATCAATAATTATTTTATCTTTGTGATTAGCTTGGCACTTCATTAATTGACGAGGTAATTGATGACTCAACTCCATCGTTTCTCCATCAAAAATATTTAGTTCATGCTTATCAAATAATGTTTGAAAGAAAAAGAAACTTTGCTGACTCAAACCTCTTTTAAAAGTCAAAATAGGTTTATATAAAAAATTTGGTAGAAAGTCCATTGTCAAATCGTTTAGTCGAATCATACTAGCTAAATTTCCAATAGGACTTTTATCATTGATAAATGCAACTAAACATTCTAAGGAAATTAAATACTCTCTGACTTCTACATCAAATGACTTATATTGTTCATTATAATACTCATATCTATCATTTTGATATGGATGTATAAAATCAATACTTGGTGTATTTTCTGTGAAATTAGTTGGTAACAGACTTTTTTGCATATCTTTATTATTTGAACAAATTTGAATTAACTGATTCCTTATATCTGCCAATAGTTTTTTTAACTTATTGTATTTTTCAAGAAATAAACTATCCTCATCTGAAACACCTCTACCAATCGAATGTTTTGAATATCCACCTTGTAAAAAATTATTTCTATACTTCTCAATAGATTCTCCTAATAAATCAAGTTTATCGTTTGGAAAAGAAGTAATTTTATTTTCAAAGATTTGTTTTTTTACCCTTTCAAGATGCAATAATAATTCAGTTTCAATATCAAATTTAGGATATTTTTCAAGAATATCTGTAATATCTGCATAATCATCAAAAATATAAATATATCCATCTTCATTATCATGCGTTTGTTGACATGCAAAATAAAGTGCTACTAGTGGATTTGAAGTTACATCTAACAACTTAGTTGCTAAACCACTATGCTGTGCAAATGGTAGCATTAGCTCTGGTTTATCAAATAGGGCTTGTTCGCGTATACTTCTGTCAAATTGTTCCACTCTGTTTGAATACATATCGTAATTATAGCTATCTCTAATAGCAGTGGCCACGCAAGCCGTGTCTTTATAATTTTTATTTTCACCACGATAAAAGTATGTATTTGGATGCTCTTTAATGAGTTTTAAAAAATCAGATAATTGCTTTATGCTCTCCATTACTTTCCTCCAAAATATTTAGTATTTTTTTATATAATTGGGTACACCTTTCCAGTAAAAAAATCACTTATTCTAAAGCTCTTAATATCTTGTAACTTCATCTCTTTTAATACTTGAGATTGATATTTTTCAGTTATAATAATATCTACATATGGTACAACTGCATTTATTGCAATGTCATTAATATCTGAAATACGTAAATCTCTTCGCAAATTTTTATATCTATGAAAAAATGATTGATACATAATTTTAATAGATTGAAAATCGTTTGATTTATGCAACCTATTAGCATTTATTTCTCTCAATAAAACACTATCTAGTCTATCAATTTTCATTTTTTTATAGAACTCTTTTCTTACTCTAATTTCTGAAAGTTCTCTTCTTGAATTAAAATATTCTATAGTATTTCGAAATAGATTTTGTTCATACATTAATGAGCTTTTAGCTAATTCCAAAACCTCTTCTATCCATTTTTTAAAGTGATAACTCTCATCTTTACCGAGTATACTGAAATGGTTAAATATTGGATAAATGTTACTGGTTTTATTATTAAACATTTCTATTTCATCAAAAGTAATACTCCAAAATGGTTTAAGAATAGCACAAGGATACAAACTAAATATCTCTAAAAAATTATCCCAGCGTTCCTCGTAACCATTCTTAATTTCTAAAACATTGTAAAAAGTAAAGCAAATCACCCCTTGATTTTCAATCACGTAATTAAAAAAAGCAGGTCTGTCAACATTACCATTATAAATAATTTCGCTGATAACGTTACTATCAATTAGTATTAGCTTATATTCATTTTTATTAATTTTTACCACATTTGGTTCTCTCCATCTATTTATTATTCAACGTCATTCCCCAAACTAACATTTTTCCAGTTAGTTCAACCAATTTAGGATGTGTTTCTAAAAAATTTGTGAACTTACTCAATTTCCCTACTTTATTCAGTTCTTGAGAATTAATTACTTCCACTATCTGTGTGGCTTCTTCTTGCTCTTCTTTGGATAGTTTTGCTAAGTATTCGTCCAATTCATTCTTAACATTATCGTAATTGTTATATTGAACATTATTCCCTCCAATCTGAGCTCCCTTAAAATCACCATCATAAATATTAAATACCATACTTGAATTATCTTTTTCTTTATATTCATTATCCATAATTTCATACCCCTCTTCTGTAATTCTTATATTATCTGAAAAATAAAGATGTGGCTTATTTGAAGCATATTTTAGACTTATACCCTTTACTAAATCCTCATCTATCATATTATGTAATAAATCTAAGTGGTCATTTTCTCGAACTCTATAATTTGGTCGTAAAAGATTTCTATCGCCATCTTCAATTCGCTCTAACAATATTTTCATTTGATTATATTTATTTTTTGAAGTCATTCTTATAGGTTTGGAATTACCAATTAATTCTTGTAAAAATAATTCACCTTTCTCTGTTAAAAAAACACTGTTCCCATAAATCATTGCTCCAGACATATATTCCTGAACTTTCGCACCTTGAATATAACCTTGATTGATTAAGTATTTATAAAAGTTACTTTCGATTGAATCAATCTCTTTTTCAAGACTTTGTGGTGAATTTTCTTTTATGAACATTAATAATTCTAAATACTTCGTTTGATTAGACATTTCATTTTTTCCTTCTTTCATTAGTTTTTTTAGATAAATTATTCCAAAATCATGATTCATCTCTAATTCTATAAATCGTGTTCCTTGCCACATCTAACTCTTTCGAAATCTGTGTTATAGGAACATCTTTCTCCAACATCTCAACAATTTTCTCATACGTTACACGTTTCTGTTTATCTGTTGAATCAGCACTATAAGCCAAAGGACGACCTTTATATTTACCTTTTTCTTTCGCTAACTCAATACCTTGTCTTTGCCTTTCGCGTATCTGTTTACGCTCATTCTCAGCTGTATACTTGAACAATTCAATGATTAGATTATTTAGTAATCTTCTCAAGTTATCGTCCTGTATACCGTTCAGAGATGGCAAATTAAGGATTTCAAGTGTAGCTTCTTTATCCTGTATCTGATTCATGATACTAGTTATTTCTTTATTATTTCGTCCTAATCTGTCTAATTCCGACACCACTATTATATCATCTTCTCTAATATAGTTAAGCATCTCTTTTAATTGTGGACGATTATTATCTTTACCACTTAATTTATCTGAAAAAATCTTTTGAACCTCTGCACGCTCTAATAATTCAAATTGTCTTTCTAAATTTTGTTCTCTTGATGAAACTCTTGCATACCCTATTTTTGTCATAGTAAGCCTCCTATTGTGATTTGTATATAATGAACATGTATATTGAACACTTCAAAAGCATTATATATCAATAACTACTCAATGTATAGTTTAGGTGTACTCAAAAAAACAAAAGGTACAATCCACGAACTGTTTACATGGATTGTACATTAAAATTAATTTTCACATAATGCGGATTAATTATTTTGGATTTTTTCACTGATATTTTATAATCTTTTTATTTTCTTATAACTATTTGATTCCTCTATAAAAAAACACAACTTATTTTTTTTCAACAAACCATTCATATAGCTTAAATGATTATTTTTAATTAACATATTAAAATAATTAGCCAAATAATTTGATGCTCTACCATCAATTGAAATTCTCCCTAATGTTGTCTTTTCAACATCTTGATTAGTATCAAAAAAAAGGGTTATTACTTTAACTATTTCTGTCATTTTTTCTTTTTGCTTAATGTTAGGTTCATTCAAATTACTACTTATATTTTTAAACTCTGCTCTTTTTAATATTCTTGTTAATAATCCAATTGATTGACTTGCAATAAAAAAATAAATTTTTTGAACAGATTTTAAGTTTCTTAAGTCCGTTCTGAAAAAAATTTGGACTAGCTCACATAGCAAGTCATTCTCATATATCTCTTCTATCCTTTTATCAGAAAACCAATTTTCTTTTTTATTTTTCTTCTTCATTCTGTAATTTAAAGATTCATTTTTATATAACAGAAAAGCTAGTGCTCTATAATAATTCGGTGGTTTAATAGGTAAAGAACTTAGATACAAAGAAGTTTGCTTATTTAATAAATTCTTTCCTCTAGTATTAAATATATGCAAAAGTAATAAGTCATCTTTATAATTTGTAGGATAGTGAATTTCAGGTATAATTAATGCTTCATCTACTTCTTTATATTTATCTATCTCACCTTTACTACATAAAAAAAATATATTATCATGTTTACTTTTTAATTCTTTAACATCAAAGACAATTTCTTCCTGTGTTGTTTTTTTCTTCTTTGTTTTTTTCTCACTTCTTTTTGCACTTGTTGTGTTAATATTTCTAATACTTATACTGACTCTTTTGTAATTCGTTACATTTTCAATTGAAACTAACTCAAATCCAAAATTTAAGTATTTCATTTCGAAATAAGAACTCGTTCCATCCATTATGAGAATTGAATTACTAATTAAATCATAATTTATTTTTTGAGAGACAACTATTCCTCTTGGATTATTTTTTTGTTCTGGAGTAAAAAATCCAACACCATCTTTATAATATAATTCTCTTAATAATACGAATTTTTTTATAAACTCCATATCTTTAATTCTTTTAGCTTCAATCTTCTCTTTAACTTCTGAAAAAAATAATTCAAATAAAGTTTTACCTCTTTCATTATTATGCCTTTGAATACATTTTGTTTTTGTTGAGGTATTATCTAAGTGCTCTGATGCTATTAGAAATGGAATTATACATCTAAAATACATTTTCGCTTTAGACAGTTTTTCTTTTGAATTTACCAAATTACCTTTAGTTACCTTATCGTATACGTATTTTTTCTTTTCTTCTTTGTAACCAAATTTCGTTTTTTCAATCTCTTCATCCAGCCATGGTAAGTCGTTTACCGTAAAATCATTATATATAAACATACTAGGTTCTTCATCAATGATAATTTTTCTTTCATTTCCCTTATACTCTAAAGTCTTTGATTCATATTTTTCATCAGTCAAATTAATTCCATATTGTTTAAAAATCAATAATTTTTCTAATCTACTATGCGTTATAGATAACACTTGCGATTCATATAGTTCTTCTGTTTCATTATATTGATTACTACTGTTCCAATCAAAATACATTTGATTACAAAAATTTTCTTCATTTAATTTTCTCAAAACTCTTTTTAAATCCTTTTGCTGCTGCTTTTCTTTAAAAACCAATAATAATGGCTCATCTGTATAATTAATAATATAATTTACAAAACAATATAATGCGGTCGTTTTTCCATGACCTGGTTTTGCATCAAGTACTATCTTTTGTCTTTCATTATTCTTAAAAAAAAGCGTATAGTAAAATTCTAGACATTTGTTGAAAGATTTTTCATGTAACTTTATTTTTAATTTTTTTAAATATCTCTCACAGATAATTTTTACTTCCTCTAAATCATTCATCATTTTCCCTTTTCAAACCTCCTATTTTCTCTCTATATAATATAGTAAAAAGTAAGTTAGTAATTATTTATCAAACTAAATAATATTTAATTCCCAACTAGCATGTGTTTAAATTTTTTTGCCTTCATTGTATCCCTATTTTTTTCTCATTTTACCACGTTTAATTTTGTATAAACTAATAAGTATATTCAAATGTTAGCGGTGACTATTTAATAAAGTTATTCATCTTAATGTGTCACATACACCCAAGTATATTTTTGATATTTTTTAAATATAATAGTGGGTAAAAAATATATTTTTCATTACAATAATATAACTCTATAACACATTTAGGCCATATAGAGCAGAGCGACTTCGAGTATCTTTTGTTCTTTATTTACCTTTTCATTATTGTCTCAATACAATAAGAATAAAATCGGAACTTTTTAAATAAAAGATTTATTCATTTCCTTAAACTTGAATGTTTAACTTTGTGGATGGTGGTAAACCACCACCACTTACTGACAAACAAAATTCGCAAGCTCATTTTGTTTGTCACACAGTGAAAGCACTGAGTGCTCTCACCGTGACATGGACATATGTATAAATATTATATAGTAATTAAACACATTATACCAAAAAAACTATACTAAAATAGTAAAAAAGACACGCCTATATCTTAATAGGAGTGTCCTAAATTTTTTTACTGTACACTTAGCACTACACAAGTTGTTTATAGGTCTTTTAATAGGATTATTATAAATATAATTGGGCAAATTTATAAAATAAGTAACTAAAAAACAAGTGTCATTATTTATCGTATATCTTCGAAAGCTATCAGTAATACATTCTTATTGAATTTCAATCTCTTCATTTGAATAGAGAGGGTCAAATACAAAATCCTTTTTTTTATCAGAAAATTTTACTAAATACCTTAATCTATCTTTCTCTCCATCTCTTTGGACTCTAAATCCAACCAAATATAAATTAGTTTCATCATTTACAGTAAGTTCAACATTAATTGCATCATTCACTATTTTAAAAGATACTGTCCTATAGTTAGATAACTCTTCATCAAAAAAAAGATCTTTACCAACAAGTACAATTGTTTGAGTTAATTTTTTAGTCTCAGAATTAAGATGATGTTTAAAATTTAATTTCTCAGTATATATATATGATGCTCTACCTGTACCAAAATGTTCATTATCACGCTCAATAAATGATGCTTCTCGGTCAATAAATGCTTTATATAATTTTTGATTTAAAACTCCTTCATTGTAGTATAAATAAGCTTTCATTAATGTTGGTCTTGTATCAAATCTATTATTAATTGGTCTTGCCAAATCTGTCCAAATATATCCTTTTTCATCAGAACTGTAGTGTTCAAACCCTTTGTAAAGTTCAGATTTATAACTCGTGTCATTAGTGATTAAAAAACCAGATATTCTTGATTCTTGGTTAATTGTTCCACTTTCATCTGATTCTACTTCAATCCATATCTCATCTGTTAAATCTTCTGTAAAATGTTCATAAATTGTTTCACTATTTTCTTCTTCTTTTTCTATCATTTTTGGGCTATTTTTTTCATTATAACTAGAACTATCTTGCTCTTCATTTTTATCATTACTTAAAGTTTTCCCACAGCCACTAACTAGAATTAGTCCTACAATTAAAATATTTAATAGTTTTCTCTTTTTCATTTGCTTCTCCTTACAAATCTTGTTATTGTCGAAAGTTATATGTGGTAATATATTTTCAATAATTTGAACTCTCTATTTTGGTAATAACATACGCCCTTAATAAATCAAACCAACTCCTTTCACTACATAATTTCACTATTACTAACACTGTATTAGACTCTGTCTAAAACGAACGAATTAGATAATAATGAAATATATAGAAAAAGAACCTTACAAAATAACCAAAAGGTTGATTTCATAAGATTCTTAGTGAGTCAGCTTTGTATAATTTTATGTCTGTCAAAAACGTTCGTTTCTGATTATCATTATACGATACTTACTAAAAGTTTATCAACCTTTGTTATTCTTATATTTAAATTTTCTGAGTATCCTATAAATACTACTCTCACTAATGTTAAGCTTGATAGCCATCTGCTTCACTGTATAAACCTGTTTTTGATACATCTCAAGGACTTTAACTTTAGTTGTGTTATCTAGTCTTGGTCTTCCACCTTTGTTCTCAGACACCGCTAAAGCCTGTTTAGTGCGTTCGGATATAAGTGAAGCTTCCATTTCTGCAACAGCTGAAAGGATTGTAAAAATAAGCTTTCCTGTTGCTGTTGAGGTATCTATTCCTTCTGTAACAATGTTTAAATGGATTCCATTGTCCTCTAACTGACTAATGAGATTAACCAATTGTTTCGTGCTTCTCCCTAATCTATCAAGCTTATAGACAATGAGCGTATCTCCTTCTTCTAATATGTCTAAAGCTTTGTTTAATTGCTCTCTGTTCTCCTTGCGACCACTAACCTGTTCAATGAACCAATGAGTAGGTTGATAGGCTTTTAGAGCGTCTTTTTGGACTTCTATGCCTAGTGTTTGTTTGCCTGTTGATGTTCTGATATATGCTACTTTCTTCATTGCTGACTCCTTCTACTTGTTTAATAATAAGTAACGTCAGTAATAGTGTTTATAGTAAGCTTATGAACTATTACTGATATTGTCAATACGACTCTACTTAATTGTTTGCAATGGTGAGTGCTTGACTGCTCTCTCTATTGAATTATCAATATTTAATGACCTTAGATAGACTTCAGTCGTTTTAATTGAGGCATGCCCTAATAATTTTTGAATCATATAAATATCTGCACCATTTCTAACAAGTTTCTGCGTAAAGTAATGTCTAAAAGTATGAGGGCTTATTCTGATGTTTGGATTAACATCACTAGCAACACCAATTTTCTTAATTTCTCTCTCTGCTGAGATGTAACTATATTGTTTACCATTTTTCGTAAGAAATACATATTCATCTCTCGTAATCTCATAGTATTCAAAAAAATTGTTCGCTACTCTGATATACTTTAAATAAGCTTTATAAACTGTTGGCGAACAATGAACTACTCTATCTTTCTTCCCTTTGCCATTCTCCACCTTAATTTGTGATTCTTCAAGATGATAGTGTTTAAGATTCATAACCTCACTTATTCTGAGACCAGTATCAACTAATATCAGTAACAGTAAGTAATTTCTCTCATTTGTAAACTTTGTCTGAAGCCCTAGATGGTATTTATCTTTACGTTTTACATTAGTAAAAGTTCTTTGTTTAGCATACTTTAACATCTGTTTTACCTCATCATCAGAGAATGTATTGATAACAACTTGTCTTTCTTTTACCCACTTTACATACAAACATGGATTTTCTTTTTCTCTCATGTAATTCTCATCTACACAATACCTAAAAAACGCTCTAATGCTACGTAAATGGCTATTTACGTAAGATTCTGCTTTTCCTTCTTCAATATTTTTAATCAAAAAACCGCGTACGTGAGATACGGTGACCATACCTAGTGAGTCAATATTTTTTTCCTCTAAAAATTTCAGAAATAAACTCAAACTTTTCCCATGTTTTTTTATCGTCTTTGGAGCCAATCCTCTTGCCCTATCACTAAATGCCAACTCCTCTACTAAATCCTTTAATAACAATCTTTCCATAACAAAAAAAACTCCTTCGCTAACATATTAGTTAACGAAAGAGCTTATTAATTCTTGTCACTTTAATTTGGGATTCATTCAAAATTTGACTCTTTTAGTCAGTAATCCAAACTATGAGAAATTCATCTTGGACACCATACTAGGTGAGTATTTCACTCATCAAATTCTAATCAAAACACCTACAAACGTTGATATATTGCTATCTAATCCCTAAAGATATTCTGGCATATCTGCTCATACGATCAGTTGTCCACGCAGGATACCAAACTAATTTTACTTCTAATTTTTTGATTTCATCTATATCACTTAATGCATCGTGAATTTGTTCTGTGATAACGTCTGCTAATGGGCATCCCATCGTAGTCAACGTCATTTTAACTTCGCAATAACCTTCTTCATCCAAATTCACTTCGTAGACCAATCCTAAATTAACAATATCGATTCCCAATTCAGGGTCAATGACCGTCTCTAGTGCAGCAAGAATATCTTCTTTTACTTCATTTAGTTCTTCTTCAGTCCATTTTGACTCACTCATTTTCATTCTACCCCCTCAATATAAACTCACTTTTATATTAACTGAGAAATGAGTGTTTGTAAACGACTTAGCTAATGCTCACAAAAATTTAATATTTTCTAAACCGATTATATCGTTGATTTTTCAACTCATCTACCGACATTGTCTGATAATCATTCAACTGCTCAATAATAGTCTTTTTAAGATTCTTGATAATGTCTTTTTTAGATAACGTATCATTGCCACATGTCTCAGGTATGACCTTATCAACAACATGTAATTCTTTTAATTCAAAAGCTGTCAACTTCATAATTTCTGCTGCTTCTGAACTTCTAGCACTATCTTTCCATAAAATTGAAGCAAATCCTTCAGGTGAGAGAATGGAGTAAATACTATGTTCCAATATCCAAACATCATTTGCTACAGCCAATGCAAGTGCACCACCACTTCCCCCTTCACCTGTCAAAATAGAAAGAATTGGGACAGAGAGTTGGCTCATCTCATACAAATTTTTTGCAATCGCCTCACCTTCGCCACGTTCTTCGGCTTCTACACCACAAAACGCTCCTGGTGTATTGACTAAGGTAATAATCGGTCGATGAAACTTCTCCGCCTGTTTCATCAATCTCAACGCTTTTCGATATCCTTCTGGTGTTGGAGAGCCAAATCTCGTTTTAACGTTTTCTTCTAACGTTTGTCCCTTTTGAATTCCAATAATCGTTACAGGTATCGAGTTAATTAGTCCAATCCCACCAACTACAGCTTTATCATCGCCATAATAACGATCGCCATGAAGCTCAATAAACTCTTCCGTTACACCATCGATTATTTCTTTCGTCGTAAGTCGTTTGCTATCTCTAGCTAGTTGCACGATGTCATTTGCCGTATAGTTAGTCATCTCCTTCACCTCCACTATGAAGTAACAGAAGGGTAGACAACGTAGATTTCAGTTCTTTACGTGCCACAATTTTATCAATAAACCCGTGCTCTAATAAAAATTCTGCTCGCTGAAAATCATCTGGTAACGTTTGACGTATGGTTTGCTCAATCACGCGACGTCCGGCAAACCCTATCAATGCTTGTGGCTCTGCTAAAATGATATCTCCTTGCATAGCAAAACTTGCCGTGACACCACCTGTTGTGGGATCGGTCAAAACTGTGATATATAATAAACCACTTTCACTATGTCTTTTTATAGCGCCAGATATTTTAGCCATTTGCATTAAAGAAATAATCCCTTCCTGCATTCTAGCACCACCTGATGCTGTAAACAAAATAACAGGGAGTTTTTTTTCAGTCGCTAGTTCAACGAGTCGAGTAATTTTTTCACCTACAATGTGGCTCATACTCCCCATAATAAATTGACTATCCATCACGCCAATGGCAACTTTATAATTGTTAATACAGCCAATTCCAGTTACTACAGCCTCATCTAATCCAGTCTTTTCTCGGACATCTTTTATTTTTTCATCATAATCCGGAAAATTAATTTGATTCTTAAAGGGTATGTCAGTAAACATCTCTTGAAATGTGCCTTCATCCATCATCATATCAAGACGATCATAAGCACCTAATCTAAAACAGTAACCACAATGCTGACAAGTTCTTTCTTGACCTAATTCTTTTCGGTGCAAAGGCTTTTGACAACTCGGACATTTTTCCCACGCACCATCTGGCACATGAGGTTTGTCACTTTCTTGAACCGATTTATTTAAGGGAGTGATACGTATATAGTCTCTTTTTTTAAACAATCCCATATCTATCCTCCTTTTGACGTATTAGTCTTGTGACCAGTTTGGTAAAAACTCTTTCTGTAAAAATGATGTGTCATAACTTCCCTCAATCACTAATGGATGAGTCAGTAAATCTAGTTGAAACATTTGATTGGTTGTCACTCCTTCGACGACTAACTCAAGTAACGCTCGTTTCATTTTTAGTAAGGCCTCTTCTCGCGTTTGACCGTGAGTAATAATTTTAGCAATCATCGAATCATAAAACGGTGGGATAGTATAATCTTGATACATGGCACTATCCACGCGTAATCCTAACCCTCCTGATGGTAAAATTAACGACGTGATCTTACCTGGAGAGGGCGCAAAGTTAAATGCTGGGTTTTCAGCATTTAATCGACATTCAATGGCATGACCAGAAAATGACACGTCTGATTGGGTTAATGTTAATTTTTGACGGGCCGCTATTTTTATTTGCCATTTTACGATGTCAATTCCCGTAATCATTTCAGTTACCGGGTGCTCGACTTGAATTCGTGTGTTCATTTCCATAAAATAAAAATTATTTGCTTCATCCACTAAAAATTCAATGGTTCCGGCATTTTCATAAGACACAGCCTTTGCCGCCTTAATCGCTGTATCGCCAATGCGAGTTCGTAAATCATCTGACAAAGAAAAACCTGGTGCTTCTTCTAATACTTTTTGATTATTTCGTTGCAGCGAGCAATCTCTTTCACCTAAATGAATGACATGTCCAAACTGATCACCTAATATTTGCACCTCAATGTGTTTAGCTGGGTAAATAATTTTTTCAATATACATTTCACCACTACCAAATGCAGCAAGGGATTCTTGTTGAGCAGAAGAAAAGTGATGTGGCAACTCTTTAGCATTTAGTACTTTTCTAATCCCTTTTCCACCACCACCTGCAGCTGCTTTTAACATTAAAGGGTAACCAATTTTTTTTGCTATCTTCATTGCGTCTTCTATGGAGTCTACCGCACCATCACTACCTGGTATAACAGGAACTTTGGCATCTAACATTATCTTTCGGGCATTGATTTTATTGCCCATCTCTTCAATCGTTTTAGATTTTGGCCCAATAAACGTGATCTGACATTCTTCGCACATTTCAGCAAACAAACTATTTTCCGCTAAAAAACCAAATCCTGGATGAATAGCTTGCGCACCTGTCACGATAGCAGCACTTAACACATTATGCATATTTAAGTATGACTCACTCGCTTTTGACGAGCCAATACATATTGCTTCATCAGCTAATGCAACGTGCAACGCATTTTTATCAGCTTCTGAGTAAACAGCAACGGTTTTAATTTCTAATTCTTGACATGCTCGAATGATTCTAGTTGCTATCTCGCCTCGATTGGCTATTAATATTTTATCAAACATAATACTATGCCCCAATAATAAATGTCATGAGTGCTTGACAAACGACTTTGTCTTCCACTTTAGCTGTTGCTTTTCCAACGCCAATATTTCCTTTTTGTTTAATAATTTCCATCTCCATCACTAGCACGTCACCTGGTACAACTTTTTGGCGAAACTTTACTTTATCAATACCACCTAAATAACCAGTTTTCCCTTTGAATTCTTCACTTTTTAATAGAGGTATAGAACCAGTTTGAGCAAGAGCTTCTAATATTAATACTCCTGGCATAACAGGTTCTCCTGGAAAATGTCCAGGAAAAAAATGCTCATTGTACGTAACATTTTTTATTGCTTTAACATAACTTCCTGGTGTTAATTCCACTACTTTATCAACCATCATAATCGGGTAACGATTTGGAATAATTTCCATAATTTCTTGTACATTTAATTGCATCTTTCTTCCTCCTACGAAATCTTAAATAGTGGCTGTCCAAACTCAACAACCTCTTCATTGGTGACGAAAACTTCCGTTACAACACCAGAAACATCACTAACAACATCATTCATAATTTTCATGGCTTCAATAATACATAACGTATCTCCCACCTGTACACTATCACCAACTGACACAAAATTTGGCTTGCCAGGTTCACTTGCAGTGTAAACAACTCCAACAATTGGTGATTTAATCGTTTGTCCTGAAATATCTTCTACTTTTGGTGAAACGTCTGTTGTTTCAACTTCACTTACACTAACTTCTTTAACCTGATTATCGTGTTCTTTGACAACAATATCATGAGATTTTTTACTATCATTTTTACTTAAATAAAGAGATAACCCTTCAATGGACACGTTCATTTCACGTATATCACTATGTTCAAATCGATCAACTAATTCTTTGATAGACTCATAACTCATTTTACTCACCTCGCCATTTTTTCATCGCAATGACGGCATTATGACCACCAAATCCTAATGAATTACTTAATGTATAATTGACAGTCGCCCCTCTTTTTTCTTTCGCCACATAATCTAAGTCACAAGCTTCATCAGGATTTTCTAAACCGATAGTTGGTGGAATCGTATCAGTCATTAAAGCTCCTAAACACGCTAACGCTTCAACGGCTCCAGCTGCACCTAATAAATGTCCTACCATACTTTTGGTACTTGATACCGGTGTGTTGTAGGCTTCTTCTTTCATAGCATATTTTATGGCCGTTGTCTCCGCACTATCATTTGTCGGTGTACTTGTTCCATGTGCATTAATATAGCTAACTTCTTCAGGCGTAATACCTGCTTCTTCCATTGCTAACATCATACATTTTCCAGCACCAGAGCCATCACTACTTGGGCTTGTTATATGATTTGCATCACAATTAGAACCGTAACCGACGATTTCACCGTAAATTTTAGCACCTCTTTTTTTCGCATGTTCCAATTCTTCAAGAACTAAAATGGCACTACCTTCACCCATGACAAAGCCATTTCTATCTTTATCAAATGGAATCGACGCTTTTTCCGGATTATCAGAATCACTCAAAGCTGTCAAAGCGGCAAAACCTGAAATACCAATTTCACAAATCGTTGCTTCAGCTCCACCAGCTAAAATAATATCTGAATACCCATGTTTGATATTTCGAAACGCTTCACCAATTGCATTGGTTGATGAGGCACATGCTGTTACAACAGACGTACAAATACCTTTTGCTCCGACCTTGATTGCAATGTTTCCAGCTGCCATGTTACTAATGGCCATCGGGACGAAAAATGGTGCGACACGTTTTGGCCCTTTTGTGTGCATACGAATGACTTGATCTTCAATCGTCTTCATTCCACCAATACCAGAGCTGACCATGACACCAAAACGATCCACATTTATCTCGTCGATATTAATCTGACTGTCTGCCACTGCTTGTTTGGCTGCAGAGATGCCATATACAGAAAACATATCCATTCGTTTTGTTTCCTTTTTTTCCATATATAAGGTTGGATCAAATTCTTTCACTTCAGCTGCTACATGAATTCCTGTTTCAGTTGCATCAAACTTTTGAATTGGGGCAATCCCATTTGTTCCATTTAACACATTTTCGATAAATTCTTCTGCTGTATTTCCAATTGGTGTCACTGCTCCAACACCTGTAATTACCACTCGTTTCATGTTTTTCCTCCTAAGCGTTCATCACCATTCCACCATCTACATTGATGACTTGACCTGTAATATATGTTTGACTTGCCAGAAAAATGGCAGTATTTGCAATATCGTCTGTGTTGCCTAGTTTTTTTAATGGAATATGTGCTAAAGTCGCCTCTTTGACTTTTTCAGACAAACTATCTGTCATATCTGTTTCAATAAATCCTGGTGCAATTGCGTTGCATGTGATTCCTCTAGCTGCCAACTCTTTTGCCGCTGATTTAGTTAAACCAATAACACCTGCTTTACTGGCTGCATAATTTGCTTGTCCAATGTTCCCAATTTCCCCAATCACACTCGACATGTTAATGATAGCCCCTGAACGCTGTTTCAACATTACTTTAGAAGCATGATGAATGGTATTAAACGTCCCTTTCAAGTTGACCGAAATAACATCATCAAACATTTCTTCAGACATACGCATTAATAGCATATCTTTTGTAATTCCCGCATTATTTATCAAGACATCGACTGAGCCAAATACTTCTTTGGCTTCCGTGATTAATTGGTTGGCTGATTCAAAATCTTGCACATCACCAATCACACAATGTGTTTTAACACCATATGACTCGATTTCACTTATTAAATCACTATCTATCACTTTTCTAGCATTTAAGACAATATTTGCTCCTTCATTAGCAAAACGAATGGCAAGTTGCCTACCAATACCTCGTGAACTTCCTGTAATAACGACTGTTTTATCTTTAAACATTTACTTCCCCCATTTTATTAACTTTTTTTCTAGTTGACGAAGTGTTTTGATATTCTCTATATTTTGTACGTTTATCGTACTCTCAGTAGCACGAACAAAGTGGGACAATGTTTTTCCTGGTCCTAATTCAATTAAAGTATCAATTGATGCTCTTTTAAATGTATGGACTGTTTCTTCCCAATAAACGGGAGACATCATTTGTTTTTTTAAATTTAATCTAACATCATCTATCTCTTTCAATACGTCTCCAGTGACATTTGTCACGATTGGCAGCTTACTTTGAGAGAACATTGTGTTCAGTAGTTCTTGATAAAATGTTTCTGCTGCCTGTTTTAATAATGGTGTATGAAATGGTCCACTCACGCTTAGCGGCACTACTTTTTTTGCTCCAGCTTCTACTAGCTTTTCTTGTGCAATTAAAACCGCCTCTTTATGTCCAGCAATTGCAATTTGTTGTGGCATATTATAATTCACCGGGATGACAAGAGCATTCTCAGAACTTATTTCCTGACACACCGTTTCCACGATGTCTCTATCTAATCCTATTACCGCACTCATCGCACCTTTTCCTTGTGGGACAGCTGTCTCCATCAGTTCTCCACGTTTGTGTACCAAAGATACCGCATCAGAAAAGGAAAGTACGCCACTTTCTACTAATGCACTATATTCTCCTAAACTTAAGCCGGCTACCATTGTGGGTGATAAATCGTACTCTTGCTTAATCACGGCAGACGTCGCACAACTCATTGTTAAAATAGCAGGTTGTGTGTATTTGGTTTCGTGTAATAATGAATTGTCTTCAAACATCATATTTTTCATATCTAGTCCTAACACATCACTCGCACAGTCAAGATACTCTTTAAAAGTAGGGAATTCTTCGTACAATTCTTGTCCCATTCCATTATATTGACTGCCTTGACCGCTAAAGATAAATCCTAATGTCATTTACTACCTCTTTTCTATGACCCACTCATTGTAACGACTTGTTAGACATTCAGACGTTTCAGCCATTAATTCGATAATTATTTCTTCACAGGTTTGTTGATCAGTTTTAATCATGCCAGCAATTTGTCCAGCCATCATAGAACTATTTTTTATATCGCCATCTATCACTGCACGTTTAAGTGCACCTTTACCCAAATCTTCTAATCGATCAAAATCAGGGTTTTCTTTCCCACCTTCAAATCTCTCTGCTTTTTCAAAGGTTTGTGTTAATTTATTTCGAAGTCCTCTGACAGGATGTCCTGTTAACATACCTGTTACAACCGTATCAATATCTTTTGCCTTAACAACCTTCGTTTTAAAATTATCATGTGCAATCGATTCTTTCGACACTAAAAACCGTGTTCCTAGTTGAACGGCTTTAGCTCCAAGCATTAAAGCTGCAGCTACCCCGCGGCCATCACCAATACCACCCGCAGCAATAACCGGAATACTAACCGCATCAACTACCTGAGGGACTAATGTCATCGTGGTAGATTTACCAATGTGGCCACCACCTTCCATCCCTTCAACAACGACAGCGTCAGCTCCTTCTTTTTCCATTCGCTTCGCTTGTGCGACAGAAGCCACAACTGGTATAACAATAATTCCAGCCTCTTTGAATCGTTTCATGTATTTCCCTGGAGAACCTGCTCCTGTTGTAATAACTTTAACTCTTTCTTCAATCACTAAATCAACAATGTCTTCAACGAAAGGGGACATTAGCATAATGTTGACACCAAATGTTTTATCCGTTAATTTTCTTGCCGCATGTATTTTTTCTTGAATGACTTCTTTTGGTGCATGTCCGGATGCTATCAGTCCTAAACCACCAGCATTTGACACTGCACTGGCTAATTGTTCCTCAGCAACCCAAGCCATCGCACCTTGAATAATCGGGTATTTTATATCTAAAAGTTGACAAATTGTTGATTTTTCCATCGATCCACCTCATTTTTGGTTTAAAAAAATAGCTATCAGCTGTATATCGCTGATGCTATTATCATTTATTTTGCTTGTGCAATTTGCTTGTCGACAAATGTTACTAAATCTTTTACGGTTACAAGGCCTTCATCTGTCTCAATTTTTACGTCGTACTCTTCAAAAGCGTCCTCAATATCGTTTAAAATTTGGAATAAATCTAAACTATCTGCTTCTAATTCTTCTCTAAAATTAGTCGTTAACTGTACTTCTTCTTCATCTTTTCCTAATTGATCCACAATAATTTCCTGTATTTTTTCAAAAGTTGTCATAATGATTTCCTCCAATGATTTTATAATTTAATTAGTAAACTTCCCCAGGTAAGTCCTGCACCATATCCTGTTAACATGCACAAAGACTCTCCTGATAATGGTATAACGCCCGTTTTGACTGCATCATCCAATAACAATGGAATAGATGCAGCAGATGTGTTACCAAATCTATCAACATTTGATAGAAATTTATCACTTGATATTTTGGTTTTTTTTGCCAATGCCTCTAAAATACGAAAATTTGCTTGATGCGCCAACACATAGTCAATTTCTTCAGTAGCAACAGAATGACTGAGTAAGAGCTCCAGCATATTTTTGGACACATCTCTCATAGCAAAATCAAAAATTTGTTTGCCATTCATTACTAGAAAAGGATAGGTATCATCTATTTGCCTAAAGCGATTATCTCTAGCAATCACATGACCAAACAATGCTTGATGTCTTTTACCATCAGAATGAATCGATTCTGCAAGAAAAGATGGTTGTGAAGAGGTTTTCTCAATCAATACACCACCAGAACCATCACCAAACAATACTGCAGTTTGTCGATCACGCCAATCCACAAGATGACTCATCACATCAGTTCCGATCACTAAAGCCGTCTGATATGATGGATGGCTCAAGTATTTTTCTGCAATAGATAATGCATAAACGAATCCAGAACACGCTACATTGACATCAAAGCACATTGCATTCACAGCACCAACAGATTCTTGAACAACACACGCAACAGATGGTGTCGAATAGTCAGCCGACATTGTTGCCACAATGATTAAATCAATCGTTGTAACATCTATATCTTGACTTAATTTTTTAGCTACTTCCACACTAAGTGAAGCCACACTTTCTGTAACAGAAATACGTCGTTCTTTAATTCCTGTTCGTTGTGTAATCCATTCATCACTTGTTTCTAAAAACTGAGCTAAATCATGGTTTGTTACTCTTTTTTTAGGTAGTGCCTTAGCAGTTTTTGTTATCTTAGGGTATAGCATCCCTGACTCCCTCACTACTTAATAGTATTTTTTTAAAAAATGATGCAAGCTACTGAGTCCTTTGACTAAAGCTTTCTTTTCTTCTTCAGACATATCTTCTAAAACAGCTTCGACCATTTTTTTATGGAAATGCTGATGTACTCGGTAAAATAATCGACCACGATTGGTCAGCTTTAACCGAACAATTCGCCGATCACTTTCACTTCTCACACGGTCAACATAACCCTTTTTCACCAAATTATTGATTGCCACAGTCAACGTCCCAACGGTTATTGACAATTCTTTTGCTACTTCACCCGTTGTTTTCTTTCCACTCATACCAATCGCTTCAATCGTGTGCATCTCTTTAATTGACAAATCAGAAAAATCACTTTTTTTAAGCTCTGTTTCTTCAATCGTCAAAATATCATTAAATACTTTAACCAACTGAGAATTGACAATCGTTATTTTCTCATCCATATACTTGCCTCTTCCTTAAATTGTTTGATAATCAAAGTATATGGGTAAAAAAAAGAAAAAGCAATGCGAAATAGTTTGATAATCAAATGATTTGATAATCAAAGTATATGGAATAGTTTTGTAAAAAGCAAGCATTTTTTTATTATTTTTTATTTCAAGTTATAAACAAACCTCTACAAACATTGATATAACAATGTTTGTGGCTACAAAAAAAGAGAGGTTTACAACCCCTCTAATCGTGATGCTCTGATTTTCTTTTGATCATCTTCACTCCAGAACTGACCATAAACAGTTTGTGTTGGAATGATATTGATAAATGCTTTATCATCCGCGTTGTATACTGCCATCTCTAAATCATATAATTCATAGCGAGTCACAACCATCATAATCACAGCTACTTCTTTACGACTAAAAACACCTGTTCCTGGAAGCAATGTCATCCCACGAACAATCGATTTTTGAACTGAAAAAATCACTTCTTCTGGTTTGTTTGTCATAATAAATGCCGTCACTTTTTGATGACTTGTATGAATCTTATCCACTACTTGTGTTGTACAGAAAATAGAAATGATGGTATACAAAGCCGACTCCCAACTAAATAAGAAGCCCGCTGCACCAATGATGAATAAGTTAATAATAAACATTAATGATCCCACCGTTCTACCGGTTGTTTTTGATAGAACGAGTGAGACTATATCCATACCACCAGTACTAAATCCATATTTCATGGTTAATCCAATCGCTAATCCAGTCAAAACACCACCGACAATAGCATTCATTAATGGATTATCTGTCACTTCTACGACTGGAATTAAAATCGTCATGACTGATACAGATACGACCGTTAATAAACTTAAAATTGTTGCTGAGCGTCCCAATTTAATCCAACCTAGTATGGCAATCGGAATATTTAAAATAAAAATCCAAACCCCTGTTCCAATATTTATATTAAATAGATTTGTTAAAACGCCTGAAATTAATTGTGAAATACCATTAACACCAACAGAAAAAACATCTGCTGGAATTAAGAACATATTAAGTCCAACAGCAATGGCCAAACCGGCTAAAATAATGATTACACCTTTTTTAATTGCTTCATTTTTACGATATGCTTCAGTTATGTTTCCCAAACCAACTGCCTCCCTCTACTCACCTTTTATTTAATCAATGATAAACCCTTGTTTTTCAAGGTCTGACTTAATTTTTAACCGTTTTTCTGGTTTGCGATTCATTCCTGCCGTAACCTGGTTAGTAAACGACTCAATCCGTTTATTAGCATCACGCAAATCATAATAAGTCGTCACAACGTCATCATAGTCTTTTAATTCCTCAACATAATTATCAAACGTTTGGTAAGATTCTTCAAAAAACATGATATCTTGTGGTAAGCGTGGTTTAAGTTGTGGCTCTTGGTCTTTATAACCTATTGCCAATCCAAGAACAGCAAATGTTAACTCTGGTAACTCCAATAATTCTGATGTTTTGTCATTATCGTTTAAAATACTACCTAGAAACACTGTACCAAGTCCTAAACTTTCGGCGGCCAAGTTAACATTTTGTGCTGCTAAAACAGCATCTGTCATGGCTACCATAAAACGGTCCATGTTATGTAACACACTAGTTTCTTGACTATTTTCTACAGCAATTTGTCGATTTCGATATTGATCGGCAACAAAAATAAAAACGTGGCTTGCCTCAGCTACGTATGGTTGGTTACAAATTTCAGCCAACTTTTGTTTCTTTTCTTGTGACGATAAACAAACAATACTATATGATTGCATAAAATTACTAGTTGCCGTATGTCGTGCAACATTAACTAATGTCTCAATGACCTCTTTAGGTAGTTGTTCGTCTTTAAATTTTCTAATACTTTTATGGTTTAATTGTAACTTAATCACGTCATTCATAATAAAACCCCTTTTCTCTAAAATTTCATGTAACTATTCGTAGTATAACATTGGATGGTTTAAAAATCATGATGAACGGGTTAAAATATGCAAAATAAAAGCAATAGAGCTTCTTCTCCTTCTGAATTCAACTGTTCATTTAATTTGTATTATAAACACTTAGATAAGTATCTTTAGTACGTTCGTTTTTTTATGATTCAAAACAAAAAATAAGACTACTAAACTCTGACATATCATTGATACATCAAGGTTTAAACAGTCTTATCTTATAATTGGAATGGAGGCGGCGGGAGTCGAACCCGCGTCCAAACATATTGCCACCTAAACATCTACGCTCATAGTTATCCTATTTGAAATTCGCTCAAGTCTCTGCCGAATAACAGGCCGTAACTTTCGCTAGTCTGATCATCTCTTCTAAATTTTACAGACGGAAAAATTTAGCGTATCCCACTTAATTTGAGACCCTTACTTGAGCACATGGGCGATGCCAAGAGGATCTTTACCCGCTGTTTTTAGGCAGCTAAGGCAAAAGTATTGTTTTCGTTTTTAGCAGTTATATTTAACTGTAACGTTTTAACGTAGACGTAACCTACGAAGCGCAATTCAAGCTCAAACTATGCCTGTCGAATCCGTAACGCCCCCTTATTTATTAACTAAGTTATTATATCATAAATATTTACACCTTTCAATTCATACAATACATGAAAAAAACTGGTGTCACTTAAAAAGTAACAACCAGTTAAATATTTATTTATGTTCTTTAATCCAAGGTTCGACTGCATCAATTGCTGATTGTAACCCTTCTGGATTTTTACCACCAGCTTGAGCCATGTCAGGACGACCACCACCGCCACCACCAACAAGTGGCGCGATTGCTTTGATTAAATCACCTGATTTCAATCCTTGCTCATTCATCTCTTTTGTCATACTTACCAGTAAGTTAACTTTCTCACCTTGAACTAACCCTAAAACTAAAATATCAGATAGTGATTTTTGTTTCCATTGGTCAGCTAATTGACGTAATTGATTCATGTCTTTAACCGCTACTTTAGATGCAATATAAGTCACGCCATCCACTTCTTTGATGTCTTTAAACACATCTTCTGCTTCAGCGTTTGCTAATTTGGCACTTAATTGTTCTACTTCTTTTTGTGCTTGTTTTAATTGTTCTTGTAATTGTTCCACACGTTGAACAGTATCTTTTAGTTGAGGTGCTTTAACAAATTTAGATACTTGACGGAGTAATCCTTCTTCTTCTCTAAAGGCTTCATACGCTTCTTTACTTGTCACAGCTTCGATACGTCGAACACCTGCTCCAATTCCTGATTCAGAAACAATTTTGAAAACCCCAATATCAGAAGTGTTGCTTACATGAACCCCACCACATAATTCGATAGAGTAACCATCAACATTTACCACACGAACATTTTTACCATATTTTTCACCAAACAGTGCCATTGCACCCATTTCTTTTGCTGAATCAATGTCTGTTTCAACTGTGACAACTGGTAAGTGAGCCCAAATTTTTTCATTTACGATTTCTTCCATTTGTTTTAACTCTTCAGGTGTCACTTGCTCAAAATGAGTAAAATCAAATCGTAAATAACCTGGTGCTACAAGTGAACCTGCCTGATTAGCATGCTCTCCTAATACATCTTTTAACGCACGATGTAATAAGTGAGTCGCTGTATGATTTTTTGTGATGCGTTGACGCAATTCTTTATCAATCACTAATTGATACGTATCATCTGTTTTTAATTCACCAAATACTTCTACTTGGTGCAATGATTGGCCATTTGGTGCTTTTTTAACGTTGACAACATTAGCCACTAAATCACCTGTTGCATTATAAATTGCCCCTTTATCAGCCACTTGTCCACCCATTTCAGCATAGAATGGTGTTTGACCAAAAATTAATTGTGCATTGCCTTCAGTTGTCGCATCTTTAATTTCATCATCTTGAATAATTACCATTAATTTAGCATCTACAGTGTCTTCTGTGTATCCCACAAATTCACTAACTACTTTGATGTCAGTTAATAGAGAAGATTGAACAGACATTGACTCTTCTTTCGAACGAGCTGCACGAGCACGATCTCTTTGAGCCGTCATTTCTACTTCAAAACCTTCGTGATCCACACTTAATCCTTCATCTTGAGCCATCTCTTCGGTCAACTCAACAGGGAATCCATACGTATCATATAATTTAAAGATATCTTTACCAGATAAGACTGTTTGGTTAGATGCTTTCAGATCTTTAATTAACTCACTAATAATTGATAGACCATCATTAATTGTCTCGTGGAATCTTTCTTCCTCAGTTTTAATCACTTTTTGGATAAAGTCTTGTTTTTCAACAATTTCTGGGTAATAACTTTCCATAATTTGTCCAACGACAGGCACTAAATCCACTAAGAAGGCTTTATCAATTCCTAATTTTTTACCATGCATCACCGCACGACGAATTAAACGACGTAACACATAGCCACGCCCTTCATTTGATGGCAACGCCCCATCACCAATTGCAAATGACACGGCACGAATATGATCAGCAATGACTTTGAAAGACGTATCTGTTGCACTATCTTTTCCATATTCTTTGCCATCAGACATTTTTTGTGTGGCTTCAATAATTGGAATAAATAAATCTGTTTCAAAGTTTGTTGGAGCATCTTGGAAAATAGACACCATACGTTCTAATCCCATCCCCGTATCAATGTTTTTATGTGGTAATGGTAAATACTCATTATTTTCAGTATGGTTAAATTCTGAGAATACTAAGTTCCAAATTTCTAAGTAACGTTCATTTTCGCCACCAGGGAAGTTTTCAGGATCATCTTCTGCGACATCATTGTATTCTTGTCCTCTATCAAAGAAAATCTCAGAGTTTGGACCACATGGACCAGCTCCAATATCCCAAAAGTTTTCTTCTAGTTTAATGATTGACTCTTTTGGTAAACCTACTTCTTCATTCCAAATACGAAATGCTTCTTCATCATCTGGATGAATCGTCACGTATAATTTATCTTTATCAAGACCATACCACTCGTCACTTGTTAATAACTCCCAAGCCCAATGAATCGCATCTTTTTTAAAATAATCACCAACAGAGAAGTTTCCTAACATTTCAAACATTGTGTGGTGACGTGCTGTTTTCCCAACGTTTTCAATGTCATTAGTACGAATACTCTTTTGAGCATTGGTAATTCTTGGGTTTTCAGGTACAACAGACCCATCAAAATATTTTTTTAATGTTGCCACTCCTGAATTAATCCATAATAAGGTTGGGTCGTCAATCGGGATAAGAGAGGCACTTGGTTCAATTTTATGTCCTTTTGTTTCAAAAAAATCTAAAAATAATTGTCTTACTTGACTACTTGATAATTGTTTCATTCATATTCCTCCTAAAATAATAAAAAAGCACCCCTTGCAGCCAAGGACGTTTACCGCGGTACCACCTTGATTGCAATGATGCTCTTAACAGTCATTACCTCTTTTGTTTCTTAACGCGAAAACACGTGATAGCTTTTATCAAAGTCATAAGGGAGCATTTTTAAATTAATTGTACTTTTTCACCATATAAGTACTCTCTGATTGTTTTGTCATTTAAAAATATATCCTTAAGTAGCAAATAAATTATAAAGAAAAAAGCTCTACCTGTCAATGCTTCTTAGCTATTTGGGAAAATACTTAGCTAAAAAGTTTTTGACTGTTTTCTTATATTCTTCGGGATGTTTTTTTAAAGACTCCGCATGTTTAGCTCCTTCAAAAATAACTAATTCCTTAGGTCCCTTTGTTGCACGATAAACTTGATACACCATGTCGGTAGGAACAAAATCATCTTTATCACCATGTATAAATAATACTGGTAACTTATTTTTCTCTAATTGTTTAACAGCACTAGCTTCACCAAATGAGTACCCTGCACGTAGTTTTGTATAAGATGAAGCTAGTGGAATCATTGGAAAAGACGGTAAATTAAACATATCATTTAATTGAAAAGCGAGTTCATTTTTCACAGAATCATAGCCACAATCCTCAATAATAACTTTAACTTGTTGTGGTAAATCTTCACCACTTGTCATCATCACAGTAGCAGCACCCATGCTTAATCCGTAAAGCACAATGTTAACATCAGTGCCATACTCTTTCACCACTTCATCTATCCATCTAACATAATCTTTTCTATCTAACCAACCAAACCCAACGTACTTGCCTTCACTCTTGCCGTGTGCCCGGTTGTCAGGTACTAACACATCAAATCCTTCATCATAAAAAAGCTGTGCATATTGCCCCATATAATCACTTTTCCCCATATAGCCATGAACTACGATAGCAACCTTTTTACTTGGGTTATCGTGCGTTACTTTTTTAGCGACTAAGTTCAATCCATCGTCACTTTTAATCGATTCTTCGCTCAAATGATTTTGAGCAAAGTGCCAATCTTTTTCTATTTGTTCTTGTTTCACATCATTGATAAAATCTTTCTTCCCAGCAACAATGGCATAGTTAAATAGATAATTAACACCTGCACCAAGACCTATCACGATGATCATAACGCCTACAACGATTCCATAAATCAAGACTTTTTTCATACTTACCTCCAAAATAAAGATAGTAGTATGATACACTGAAACTATCTATTTGAAAAGGAGATCGTCACATGATTCAAATTGTCTTTAACAATGCACCTTGGAATAGGGCTGCATCTTTTTTTCTAAGAACACTCGTATTTGTCCAAGAACAAGGTATTTCTTTAAAAGCTGAATTTGATGCATTAGATATTGATAGTACGTTTTACATCGTCATTTATTATGATAATACGCCTGTTGCTACTGCTAGATACCAACAAGACGATGAGAAAACGCTTCGACCTGACAGATTATGCGTGCATAAAAATTGGCGAAAACAAGGGCTAGGACGACGTTTAATATTAGAATTAGAACAGATAGGGCGAAAACAACATTGCACCTTATCTCGTATACATGGTGAAAAACAAGCGGTAGGATTCTACCAAAAGTTAGGTTATAAAGTTGTTTCGGATGAATTTATAGAAGATGGCATTATTTGTGTCTTACTAGAAAAAGAACTACATTAAAAAAGTGAGCAGATACCCGCTCACTTTTTTTATTTGCTTTCTTCGATTACATCATAAAGATCATCTGAAATATCATCAGTGCTTAAAACGATATCATCTTCAACAACAGGTTTTACAGCTGATTTTAATTTTTCGGAATTAGCTTGAAAATCTTGACTAATAGTTTGAGTTTTATCTTTTAGGTTATCAAATAATTCAGCTGAATTATCTTTTACTTGTGATAATTGCTCACCCACCCAAGGGTAATCGGCTGATTTTTCTTTCGCTAATTCACTAAATTCTGATGTTTTTTCTTGTGCTAAATCAACAAACTCACTGGCTTTACCATCAGAAATATCATCTAATTGTTCCATTAAATCTTTTCTCAATTTTTTACCACTTGTCGGTGCAAGGAGCAACGCTGCGGCTGCGGCTGCTGCACCTCCAATTATCGCTCCTGCTAAAAAGCCACTTGATTTCTTCGACATAACTGTTCCTCCTAATGATTTTTACTTAAATATATTACTATTTATGTTTTTTAAATAAATGTGACGCAGTTTGAGCGGTTTTACCAACAACGGTCGCTGTGGCAACTGTTTTACCTGCCTCACCTACTTTAGCAAGCATCGCTTTACTTGAGTCATTCAACTCAGAAACACTCTCACTTAAATCTGCCACCGCATGAAACAAAGGATCAATCGTTTCAACTTTTTGAGTGACATCTGCCAATAAGTCATTGCCAATAACTAATAAGTCTTCACTTTGTTTTAGTAAAATATCAACGTCTTGTGTTAATATAGCGACTGTTTTATCTGTTTCATCTAAAATACCATTGACTTTTTCCATTGACTTCGTTATATTCTTGTTTAATTGTAATAAAAAAATAACTAGCACCACGACTAGTACGGCAAACGCAACAGCAGCAATTATCGCAGCTATTTCTGTACCTGTCATATAAAACATCTCCTACCTTTCCTGTAAATAACTATCATTAGAATACCATTATCTACTTGATTTAACAACAATTTATACATTATGATATAGTAAGAAGAAATAAGAAAGGTGTGTTCATTTTGCAAGAAACTACCACTACTTCCACAACACCTGAAGTAATTACCGAAGCAGCAAAAAACGTGCGAGGTATTAATCGCTTTTTTAACCAGTTAGACTGGAATAAGATTATTGCATCGGTTATTAATAAAGCTATCCTAATCCTTGTCGTCATCATTTTATTAACGATTATCCGCAAAATCTTATTAAAATTAATTGATAAGTCTTTTACAAATAAGAAAAAAGACAACTATAGTGAAAATAGAATGCACACATTAAGAACACTAACAAAAAATGCAGTCCAGTACACACTGTTTTTTATAGGAATTTATTCTATTTTAACGATTTTAGGTGTACCTGTTGGCTCGTTGATTGCCGGTGCCGGAATTGCGGGGATTGCCATTGGTCTTGGTGCTCAAGGCTTTATAAATGATGTTTTAACTGGTTTCTTTATTATTTACGAACGACAGTTAGATGTTGGAGATCATGTTGTTATTGATAGTATTGAAGGTATCGTTAACGATATTGGCTTACGAACAACACAAATTAAAAGTTTTAATGGAACGATGAACTACATCCCAAATCGGCAGATACTGATTGTAAGTAATTTATCGCGAGGCAATCAGTTAGTGGTTGTGGATATTCGAGTTGACCCAACAGATGATATTGATCGCATTATGGATATTATGAAATCCATCAATAAAAAACAAATCATCAATATTACGGATATTCGTTCAGAACCAACAATCGTAGGATTAGTTGATTTAGGAAGCGGTAATTTTGCGATTCGTTCGAATGTTTATGCTATTAGCGGCTCTCAGTTTGGTGTTAAAACTCAAATGATGACGGCATATATAGAAGCTTTGACAAAAGCAGGAATTAAGTTACCGACTACACCGATTAATTTAAAAGTATAAATTAAACCACGCGATATCCTTTCTTACTAGATATCGCGTGGTTTTTTTTACTTAGCCAACGCCACTAAGTAGTCTCCTATAACAGAAACAGCTTTTTGAATAGCTTGTTCATTTGGATTAAATTTCGGATGATGCAGACCATACTCGCTATCAACACCTAACCATATCATGGTACCTGGCATTTGTTTCAGTATATAACCAAAGTCCTCTGCTGTCATTAGCGGCTCAGATGCTACCAGTTCAATGTCAGGACGTAATGATAAAAAGTCGATTAATCGTGTGGTTGTCGCATCATCATTAACCACAGGAACATAACCTAAGTCATCAAACTCGATAGACACATCACACTGAAAACTTACAGCTATTCCGTTTGCTATTTCGTTGATTCTTGAAGTGACTAAGTGTGTCATGTCATGAGTCAACGTTCTAATTGTGCCGCTTAATGTTGCTGTCCCAGGTAAAATATTACTAGCAAAACCTGCGTTCAATTCACCAAATGTTATAACAGCTGACTGCATCGGATTCACATTGCGGCTAATTATGGTCTGTGCTTGTTGAATGAATGAAGCAGTGGCCACTATCATATCATTTCCTTCATGTGGGAGGGCTGCATGACTTTCTTTTCCAGTAAACGTCACTTTAAAACTACTGTCTCCAGCAAACATAGTTCCTACTGCTGTTGCTATCACGCCAACTGGTAAATCAGGATTGACATGTAAACCATACATCTCATCAATCTTAGAAACATCTAAAAATCCATTATCCGTATATCTTTTGGCACCACTTTTATTTTCTTCAGCTGGTTGAAAAAAGAACAAGATATCTTCTTTTAACGGTTGAGCAATCACCTTATCTAGTAAGCCTAATGCAATCGTCATATGAATATCGTGACCACAAGCATGCATCACTCCTTCATGTTGCGAAGAAAAAGGTAAATCCGTCTGTTCAGTAATCGGTAAAGCATCCATATCAGTACGCCACCCAATTACTTTAGTCGGTTGACTTCCTTTTACCACTACAATAATAGCTGTGTCTTGTACCTTTATATCTAGTTTTTCTTGGGGTAACTCTGCTATTTTGTTTAACAAATACTCTGCTGTTTGAAACTCTTCCATTCCAATCTCTGGAATCTGATGTAGCTCTCGCCTAATCGTGATTAGCTCTTCTTCTGTCATTTTTTTCATATTTTCACCTAAGTATTCACTTTTTCAATCACATCGTATTCTATTTCAAGTTCATGAGCCAAATGGTTCACAGCTTTTAGTATCTCTTTTCTTGTGATAATTCCTGTGAATTGTTTTAATTCATTTACAACAGGAATAAAACTATCATTAACTAACAAATGAAGTGTTTTTTCTAAATCTAGTGGTAACGAAATCATTGGAATGTCTGTATCCATGACATCTACCACTTTTTTATTTGCTAAATTTTCAGGTTCTAAATCTTCTATTCCAAACATCTGGTCAACTACTTGAGATAAAGATACTAAGCCAACTAGTTGTTCCTCTTTATTTAACACAGGAACGCGGGAGTAGCCAATTTTAGTTAATACTAAAAGTGCATGTTCAAGTGAATTTGATTCACTTAATGTTGCCACGTTATCAGAAGAGATTAAAAAGTCGTCTTCATTTTCCAGTAACATCTTTCTTACGGTCGTTCCAATCATATTGTCATTTCCTCCATACAAGCTAAAAATTTTAGTTCATTGAAAAAAAGTGAGTCAGTTCTTTTTGTAATTCATGTCGTTCATTATAGTATTCTACTAAATACCCATCTTCTTGGTGTGTGATAATGGCATATGTTTTCAAATAGCTATATTTACCACGTGGTTGAGAAATACTACCTGGATTTAGGAGTAAGATATCATCTACCATTGTCGCAAATAATTGATGCGTGTGCCCATATAAGATTATATTTGCTTTCATCTCCTCAGCTTTATAAAGCAGCTGATCAAACGTCATATTCACATGAAACAAATGCCCATGAGTTAATAATACGTTGTCTTGTGTGGTATCGATTAATTTTACATTGTCATATTCATTATAGTAATCACAATTTCCTCGAACAACATGATAAGTTGACCAAATATCGCTCTCTGGTGATAATTCTGAATCACCACAATGGAAAAAGTAGTCCACGTCATTTAGCCATTTTGCTTTTATGTCTTCTAAATAAGATTCAATTCCATGATTATCGCTCACTACTAAATATTTCATTAGTTTTTCTCTCCCAACCAAGCATCGATTTTTTTATCCAATTCTTTCAGAGCTTTTGCACGATGGCTAATCTGATTTTTTTCTTCAGATGTCATTTCTGCCATTGTTTTATCCGTTTCTGGAATAATAAATAATGGATCATAACCAAACCCATTATCTCCACGTGGAATGCGTCCAATGACTCCTGGTAGCTCTCCGGATACGACTAAACTTTCTTTCCCTGGCTCGCTTAAAACAAGTGTACAGTGGAATTGTGCTGTTCTTTCTTCCATTGGAACGTCCGTTAATTCATGAAGTAGCTTAGCATTATTCGCCGCATCACTTTTTCTCTCACCAGCATATCTTGCTGAATACACTCCTGGTTGACCGCCAAGTGCATCTACTTTCAGCCCTGAATCATCAGCTAATACCAAACAATTCAATTGATTGGCTATTCCTTCAGCTTTTAATCGTGCATTTTCTTCAAACGTCTTACCAGTTTCTTCAATGTCTTCTATTTCTGGAAAATCTAACAATGTTTTGATTTGATAACCTCTTGCCTTAAATAACTCGACAAATTCTTTTGCTTTTCCTTCATTTTTTGTCGCGATTAACAATTGATGTTGCAACACTGGTTCTTCATGTTTTTTTGCAACATTGCGCAAAGCTAGTGCATTTTTTTGTAGAAGAATCAGTTCATTGATACTTGTTTCAGCATAATCAAGTAACTCATTTAACTCGCCTCGTGTAAAGGTCGCTTCTTCACCGGTTCCTTGAATTTCGATTAATTCAAGTTTTTCTGTCATGACCACATTGCAATCAACCTGTGCAGTGGAATCTTCTTGGTAGTCTAGATCAGTAATTACTTCGCCATATGAGTTTAACCCCACACTAATTGCAGCCAAGTGAGACGTAATCGGACTTTCAAGTAACTCGCCTTGTTGGACTAATCGATCAGTCGCTAACTTCAACGCTAAAAACGCACCAGTAATACTTGCTGTTCTAGTTCCACCGTCTGCTTGAATCACATCACAATCAACTACAATCGAACGCTCTCCTAATTTTTTCAAATCAATGACCGAACGCAAACTACGACCAATCAAGCGTTGAATTTCCATTGTTCGACCAGTAAGCTTTCCCTTGCTGCTCTCACGTCTGTTTCGGGTATGTGTTGCTCGTGGTAACATGCTATATTCAGCCGTCACCCAACCAGTCCCACTATCACGTAAAAATGGTGGCACATTGTCTTCAACTGTTGCATTGACAATGACTTTTGTATGACCAAAACTAACTAAAACTGATCCTTCTGGGTAATCTAAGTAATCTAATACAAATGATACTTTTCGCATTTCATTATTTTTTCTGCCGTCATGTCTCATCTTCTAATCTCCTATGTCTGTAATATCTACATGTTCCACTGATATATCTTGAATTGGCAACCAATCAGAACTAATGGTTTCAAAATTTCGTACAGAACCTGTTGTAAAAAAGCGATGTTCTTTTTTGTCTGAATTAGGCAGAGCTGAAATATCATAATAGTCGAGTAATACACTGACTTCTGTAACTGTTTCAGCACCTGAATCAATCAATTTAACTTGTTCTCCCATTGCTTCTTTAATAAATGGTTTTAACAATGGATAGTGAGTACACCCCATAACTAACGTATCAATATTTGATGCATTAAAGTGACTTAATGTTTCATTTACCACTTTTTTAGCAATATCAGATTGATACTCATGACTTTCAACTATCGGGACAAACTTTGGACAAGAAAGACCCAACACATCAACATCCAAAGATTTACGTTTAATTTCTTTTGTGTATTCCTCACTATTTATCGTTCCCACTGTTCCAATAATCCCGATACGCCCATTGTGTGTTTCACGTAACGCCGCTCTTGATCCCGGAACAATCACACCAACAACCGGTATATCTAGTGTTTTTTTTATTTCTTCTAACGCAACAGCTGTCGCCGTATTACAAGCAATCACAATCATTTTGACATCTTGTTTTAATAAAAACCGTACCATATCCCATGTGAATTCTTTAATTTGGTCAACAGGACGTGGCCCATAAGGACATCTTGCTGTATCTCCCACATAATAGACGGTTTCATTCGGCAGTTGTTTTAATGCTTCACGCACAACCGTTAATCCTCCTACACCTGAATCCAAAAAACCGATTGGCTGATTATTCATAACATCTACCTCGTTCTTTATATAGTTCATCTAAATTCTATTTTCCCTTTATTTTGGATATATTTCAAGTTAAAGCATCAAATTTTAATGGTTTATTATGTCTTTTGTAGTATAAAAAAAGTAACAGTTTCCTGTTACTTCTTCTTTTATAATGTTAAAGATGGTTTGGCATTTAAATGCATATCTGAAAAGTGTTGCTTTTGGTACTCTACATACGCAGCTGCACCAATCATTGCGGCGTTATCTCCACACAATTTTATTGGTGGTACAATTAGTTTAACTTGTGGTAACACTTGGTCTAGCTCTTTTTTTAGACGATTTCTTAACCCTTTGTTCGCTGCGACCCCGCCAGCAACGACTAATTGTTTTACGTTGTATTCTTGACAAGCACGGATTGTTTTATCAACTAAAACATCAATCACACTTTCTTGAAAACTTGCGGCTAAATCAACGTCACATAACTCTTCATCTCGTTGCTTCGCATTATGGACAAGATTAATCACAGAGCTTTTTAAGCCACTAAAACTAAAATCATAATGATCTTCTTTTATCATCCCTCTTGGAAAATGATAACTATCCTTGCCTTGATGAGCTAATTCATCAATTTCTTTTCCACTTGGATAAGTTAACCCCAGCACTCGACCAACTTTATCATATGCTTCACCAGCTGCATCATCTCTTGTCTCGCCGATGATGTCAAAATCTCCATGTTCTGTCATATAAACAAGCTCAGTATGCCCACCACTCACTAACAATGCCATTAGTGGAAATTCTAGTTCCTCTATCAACTGAGCTGCATAGATATGCCCTGCCATATGATTAACTGGTATAAGTGGTAACTCATTCGCCCAAGCAAATGATTTTGCCGCTGTAATCCCTATCAATAATGACCCAACTAATCCTGGTCCATATGTGACGGCCACTGCTGATAATTCTTCTATTTTGACACTTGCTTCTTCCATCGCTAAATCAATACACGCGATAATTTGCTCCACATGATGACGGCTTGCCACTTCTGGTACGACTCCGCCAAACCGTTTGTGACTATTTATTTGAGATGCGACAATATTTGATAATACGTCACGACCATTTTTTACAATCGCGACACTCGTTTCATCACAGCTACTCTCAATAGCTAATATATAAATATCCGTTTGTTCCATTTTTTCACATCCTAAATCTCTAACTGCATCATCACAGCATTATCTGTCGGATGATGATAATAATTTTTTCTAACACCTAATTCTTTAAACTGATGCTTTTTGTAAAATCTTATTGCTTCTTCATTTTGACTTCTTACTTCTAAAAATAAATGAGATACGTTGTTTTGTTTTAGCAACTCACATGCTTCAGTTAAAAGTGTACTTGCTATGCCGTTATTTTTATAATCTGGCAGTACCCCAATTAATAATAATTCTGCTTCATCTAATACAAATTGGCAAATAATAAATCCTATTACTTTGTCGTCTTCAATTTTTACATGCGTGATACTATTTTTTTGAGCTAATTGAGCATAAAATTGTGCTTCAGACCATGGACTCCCATACTTAAATATGATGTCACTTGATTCAGATAATCGTTTTGCTAACTGTCTATTATCCATCTAGACTCACTTCCTAGAACTTTAATCGCATTTCAATAGCATCTTCTCTTGAAGAAAGGTAATAACCTTCTTTAATACCTACCTGTTCAAATCCAAATGATTGATATACAGAGATAGCTTGTTGATTAGACGCTCTCACTTCTAAACTCATTGAGTGACACGATAAATTTTTTGCTTCTTCTTTCAACTCGTTTAAAAGCGATGTTCCAATACCTTGGGACTGATATTCCGGTAACACAGCAATATTGGTAATATGTGCATCATCACACTCAATTCTTATCCCACCGAAACCAACTAATTGATGATCTAGACATGCTTTTATGTAACGACCGTATTTCTTCTTACTAAGTTCCATCCATAAAATAGCGGTACTCCAAGGTGATTCACCACCATAAACATGTTTAAGTACTTGTTGAAATGCCATAATATCGGTTACTTTTGCTAACTGAAATTCTAACTTTTTCTCAATCACACTGCCACTCCTCTACTAGTTAACTTAATCGTTCAACGTAAGATTGTGGTTCTACTTCTTTTCCTTGTTGTTTCTTTAGCCATTCTTCTTCTGCTTCTACTTTTTTTAGATAGGTTGGAACAAATCCATTCACATCTTCTATTTTTTCTAATAAACAAGACATATCTAACATGACAGCCGGATTAGATGGTTGAAGGATAACCTCAATATCGGCATTTTCACTTAAATCATTAAATTTTTCTTCTAATTTCCCGTATTCTTCTGCGATAAAGACCAATTTTTGTCCTTGTTTTAATAACACATCTAGCCACTCATCAAATGAAATATATTGATCAGGCAACACATTAATCAATTGGTTATGTTCATATTTATATGCTCCTGTATATAAAAAACCACGACGTGCATCTATAAAAGGCACAATCAGCTTATCTTTTTCCTGACTATTTTTCGCCAAACAAGCTAATGAGGACACAACGTATAAAGACGCCCCTAAAGTCCAACTTAATGTCTTCGCTGTTGTAACCCCAATACGCAATCCAGTATACGATCCTGGGCCTTTTGCCACAATTATCTTATCTATATGTTTAGGTGATAACCGACTTTCTTTCACACAAAAGTCAATTGCTGGCATCAAGGTTTCACTGTGATTTTTGCTAGCTTGACTATAATATGAGGAAATTACCTGATTCTCTTTTCCAATTACGACACCTAGTGTTTTATTTGATGTATCAATACCTAGTATTGTCATAGTTATACCAATCCTTTTTCTATTTTTCTGTTTCATTGTAGCACAAAAGACAATCTTCTTGTGTTATTACAAGCAAAAAAAGAAAAAGAGACTCATTGTTCTCTTTTCCTTTTAGGTATTAATTGACCGGTAAATCAAAAAAATATGATAATAATAACAGTAGAGCACCTAATATATTATTAAAAAAATGCACCATCATCGAATCTACTATTCGACCTCGTGAGCAATACGCCCAATACATTAACGCTCCTAAAGCAGCATACATCGCAAATGAAATAATATTGGACGACAAATGAACAGCTGAAAACGCCAAAGAGGTTAATATCATTGGTACCCAATACGGCATATTTTTAAATAGTAATGTTGTAGGCAATCCTCTAAAAATAAGTTCTTCTAAAATCGGGGCTTTAACTGCAACGATAATTGTCATGATTAACACATAATAAATGGTTTGATTTGGACCAAATAATTGCGCTATCGCATCATCATTTGCACTTTGGGCATCGCCATAGATTAATTGCATTAAACCAGTCCCTATTAAGACAATGACTCGACCAATTAAAAATATTTTAAAAGCTCGCCAAATATCTTTTTTACTTAAACTGATATCAGTATCCTGTGATTTATTTTGATAAAAACGCCAAATAAACCAAATAACCGTACCTAAAATAACCAACCAACATAAGAATAAGATGATACTTACACCATTTGACTTTTTATTGAAAATTGGTTCAAAAAAATTAAGAACTAATGTTGGTACGTCGTTTAATAACAACATCCCCAAAATAATCAATAGTCCAACAATAAACAACCCGACTTTTTTTATAAAGACAACAACTTTTTTCAATATCTAATCTCCAATTCATTTTTTAATAATTCTAACGTAAACAACCAATTATCTCTCGATTTATTAGAAGCATTATCGTGTATACTCACAATCATTTGGTAATCTGTCTCTGTTTTCGATAAGTAATAATCAAAATCCATTGTATACAACCCTCTTTTATGAGAGACTGTTAAAGAAAAAATATAATTAATCATTAGCCAAATATCTTGAGGTCTTTTCGTTTGAATCACAACATCATTTGCTTGTTCCATATCATAAGCAAGTTTAGATTCTTTAAAAAATGGCAAGGTATACTCACATAAAATCTGTCTATCTTTATTCACACGTTTACCAACTAAAAAACTATGACCATAAAAATAATTAAACTGTGAATAGTGTATCTCATAATGCGTATATAAATCAACTAATTGGACCATCTGATCGATGAGAAGATTAGTCATGAATAAGGTTGTATGTTCTTCAGGAAAAAACAATCCGACTTCTTTATCTTTTTCTAATGGTGACAATTGATACCCCCAACTGTCATTATTCAAGTTCAAACGGATGAAACGTCGCGTTTTCTTCAAAAATGCCGAACCAGGCTCATAGGTGCCTTCATTTTCAAAACACAATGGACATTTTCCATGCATTGGAGCATCAAATTCTATTCCATAACTTGTTTCTTTACCTCCTGATAGATACCCATTGATCTGATTAAGCCAATAAAGATAGTTGGTTGCTTCTAATGGTGATCTGTCAAACTTTTTAGCAAACATCGCATTCACTACTGATGGTGGTGGCATTAGTAACTCCATTATACTTTGTTTCAACTGATCAATGTCTTCCTCAGTTTGATACTCATTCGCTTTATTATCCTTCGCCATATCAACTATTATTTGACATAATTCCTCTGCCGTCATATTAGAAACTTGATTGATATTATTAGAAGAGACAATGACCCCTGTCATGTCAGTGAGCTTATTTTGTATATAAGCTCGATCTGTTTTCATCCATCCCCCTGATTCAATAGCTAAACTGACAAAATCATAAATTACTTGAGAGCCTTCCATACTGATTCTCCTTTACTTATTTAACTATTCAATATTATAAACTATTTTTATAAAAAAAACCTGATTTTTTAAAGAATTTTATCCTTTAAAAAAAACAGATTTCTGAAATTATAGTTTACTTCCTGCCTCTTCATCCACAATAATAGTCACATCAGGATGAACTTGTAAAGCACTCGCTGGAACTAACTCTGTAATAGGTCCTTTTATTGTTTGGTAGATGGCTTCAGCCTTTTTAGTTCCGTACGCTAATAAAATGATTTTGTTGGCTTGCATAATCGAACCTATTCCCATTGAGTAAGCCTTAGTTGGCACTTCAGAAATATCAGAAAAATTACGGCTATTCGCCTCAATGGTTGATTCCGTTAAGTTTACTTCGCTTGTTTTTCCATCAAATGACGAGCCAGGTTCATTGAATCCAATATGTCCATTTTCACCAATACCAAGGATTTGAATATCTATAGGGTGTGACTCAAGGATTGCATCGTATCGCTCACATTCTTTTTTAGCATCTGTAGCTAATCCGTTAGGTAAGAACGTTTCTTTAAATGGCTTTTTATTAAATAAATGCTCTCTCATAAAGTAATGGTAACTTTGCGGATCATCTGACCCCAGTCCCACATACTCATCCAAATTCACAGATGTCATATGAGAAAAATCAACATCACTTTCTACCATTTCTTTATATAACGCTTCAGGTGTACTCCCTGTCGCCAGTCCCAATGTTTTAATATTTTGTTTCATTGCTTCTTGAATCATATCAAATGCAACTTTCGCACCTTCGAATTGATCTGTTACTTTAATGACTTTCATGTCTATTCCCTCCAGTAATGGTATAGTCCAATTATACCTTTAAAGAAGTATTTTGACAAGTCTTAAACGAGCGTTGGAAATATTTTTTGATACCTTGTTTTTATAACAATCGATACAAAAAAACCAATAAATGTCACAATCCCATTAAATATAAACACATAATATAAACTAAGTTCACTTAAATAACCCGTTAAAATAGGCGTTACCATAACAGAAAACGAGGTAGCTAATGTGTAATAGCTTGTCATACGCCCCTTATTCTGAGGAAACATCTCTAAAAATAACGACAAGCTTAGTTGCCAAATACCACCTGAAGCAAACACCCCTACACTAAAAGCAACCAGACGAATTACGGGTGGATAAGGAAAAATAAGTAACATCATTAATGAACAAAAAGAGAAAAAACTACACCCTACAATCATATAAATAGGTTTAATATATGTTTTAACTAAATAAGAAGTTAAAAAAACCGACACAATAGATCCAATACTGTAGATACTAATAAGCATTAACGATTGTGTTCGACTCATATCTCCCACCTTCTCACCAAAATCAGGCAACCACATAAGTAAAATATTAAATGTAGAAACAGATGTAAACCCAAACACAATAGAAGAAAGACCTTCAATCATAAATTTAGGCTTTGTAGCCATCAGACTGTCATCAAGTATTTTCTCTTTTTCAAGGACCATTTTAGTGTTTGGAAATACCCGATACCACATATTTAGCCCATTGCACACTAAGATAATGAAACATACTATAAAACTATAACGATAGCTTAAATCCCTCATTGTTAAAAAACTCACAAAAAGTGGTAAACAAAATTGACCAACAGAAATGAAAAATTTATTTAATACACTTAAAAATGCATGTTTATCTGGATACGCTTCAATTAACGTTGGGTATGTCCCTGTGTCTAAAAAAGCATTCGCAAATCCCGCAAACAAAGTGACGAACAACGCACTTAATAAATTTTCACAAAATAACATGCCTCCAAAAAATACAGCATAGCTAAACATCCCAAGCCAAATAGACATCTTTCGACTAAATTTATCAGATAATCTACCAGCCAGTAACAAACTAACGACACGACCCACTCCAATAAACGAGATAACTAATGAAATACCTTTTGTATTTGTATTAAACTGGTTCATCAAGGAAGACATATTTTGTGTAATAATAATAGTCGCCATACCTTGTAGTATATAATTAATATATAACGATAATATTGTCATGTTATAAAGGTTTTGTTTCTTTTGCATTAGTTATCTCCTTAATGTTTATTATTTATTATGAAGAGTTGTTAATATATTCCTTAGCTCAGATACTGGTACTTGTCCTGGTGCAGATGCTGTTTGGGCTGATCCAAATGTCAAGGCTGAACCAAACGTTTCGCCACTGACACGACTTATCATTCCTAATTGACCCATTGACATTGTTACAATTGGGCGATTTGCAAAAGAAATTTGCATCTCATTCGTTGCATCAAGTAGCGTCAATACATCTGTTGTATTGTTTGGCATAACAGCTATTTTACAAATATCTGCACCAAGTTCTTGCATTTTTTTCAAACGATGAACAATTTCCTGTTTTGAAGGCGTTTGATCAAAATCATGGTTACACATTACCACTTTAACTTGTTTGTCATTGGCACAAGAGACTAATTGAGCGACATGCTTATCTCCAATAAACAACTCAATATCATTTAATTCAAATAATGCTTCAGATATTATGACTTGATTTAACTCGACATAGTCTTCTGTAGATAGTTCTGTTTCGCCACCTTCTTCTTTAGTACGAAATGTGAAAAGTATTGGAATATTAGATAATAACTGGCGTATTTTTTTACCCACAGATATCACCGCATCAATTTGTTTAACCTCTTCGAAAAAATCGACACGCCATTCTATAATATCAGCACCACAGTTCGCGACAATTTTAGCTTCTTCTATTAACTCTTGACTTGTTTTACCAACCATTGGAACGACTATTTTAGGAATGCCATCTCCAATAACAGTGTTCATTACTTTAACTGTTTTCATTTACTCTGTCCTTTCAATTATAATGAGCGACGATCTTTTTTAAACCTGATAAAAATAACGATAGCTAATAAAAATCCCAATAACGCAATCCCAACATCCAGTAAGATAATATTTGCCACATTTGTTTTAGATAATTGACCAGTTACTAATGGGATAGTAAAGGAAGCAATACTTCCTGCTGTATAAAATATTCCGGTAACTTTCCCTTTACCTGATGGAAACATGTCAGCCATAACAGTCAACCCTAGTTGCATCACACCACCTGCTGCTGAAAAACCGACAACAAAGGCACCTATAGTACAAACTAAAGCAGTCGGAAATAGCCACATTATTAACAATGCTACAAAAGAAATAAACGTATATCCGACTAAAAATGTCACAGGTTGAAATTTCTTTTTAACTAAAGCTGACGTCACAAAAACACATAGCAGTGATCCAACACTATAATAGCTTATTAAAGCTCTAGACGACGTATCACCCATATTCGCTACATCAGAACCATATTTAGTTAACCACTGACTTACTAAATAAAACGTTGCTTGTGACACATAGCCATATAAAATAAAAGCAACACCTTCAATACTAAAGATTTTTCTAGGCTCTTTCTCTTCAACAATATCATCAACTTGTTCTGCTTGTTGCTTAGGAAAAGGTTTGTTATACAAATAAATCCCGTTAATTATAAATATAGCGATTGAAAGGACAAATGTCCACCCGTACCATAGATTTTGTGACACAATAAACCCTACCATCAACGGTAATGCAAATTGTCCAGCCGAAATAAAGGCTTTAATAATCACATTAGCTGTTCCTGGTGATTCTGGGAATGACTCCATCAGTGCCGGATATGTCCCTGAATCTAAGAAAGAATTCGCTACACCGGCTAATATACCAAAGATATACGCTACGGCAATACTCGGGCTAACTAAGATACCTATAAAGAACAATATATAGGTGAGCATTCCGAGTAAAACAAACGGTCTACGCCCAAATTTATCTGAGAGATAACCTGAAACCATTAATACAATCAAACGTCCAATTCCTAATGACGAAATAACAATCGCAACTCCTGCATTATCTGTTCCCCACTGACTAGCTAACGCATCCATATTTTGAGCTAGAATGATAACACCCATACCATGTACAAAATAATTAATATACAGCCCAATTGCTGTTGGCATATACTTATTTTTCATAATAAACTCCTTTAATTATCCTTGAATAATAAATTTTTAATATAATCTACCGGCATATCCTCACCAGTCCATAACTTAAATGCCGCAGCACCTTGCCAAAGCATCATACCTAACCCATTAACAGTGCGGCATCCATTTGCTTTTGCATCCTTTAATAATTGTGTTTCACTTGGTACATACACAACGTCTGCAACAACTAAATCCGGACGTAACACATCAGTATTTTTTATTAGGCTCTGTCCTTCTAACGGCTTCATTCCAACACCCGTTGCATTGGTAAAAATTTGACTATTGTTTATCTCTGATTCCAACGCTTCATTATCTGCTAAGTCAAATAGCGTTGCTTGACAATCTGTTTTTTCATTAATTAGTTGTACGACTCGCTCTGCATTAGAGTAGTGATCATCTTTACGATTGAAAATGGATAGCTCTTTCACTCCATCTAATGCAGCTTGAATTTCAATAGCTGTTGCAGCACCACCCGCACCGCATATCGTCATTTTTTTTCCAATAATATTGATATCAGATTGTGCTAATCCACTCATAAAACCAGTACCATCAGTAATGTGTCCCATTAACACCCCATCGTCATTTACAATAGTATTGACAGCTCCTACCATCTCAGCAGCTGGTGATAATTTATCCAAATACTGAATCACTTTTTGCTTATTAGGCATTGACACATTGGATCCTCGCATACCTAATGCTCGAATCGCTTCAACCGCTTGTTCTAACTCATTATTACCCACTTCAAACGCTAAGTACACATAATCCAATCCTAACTTAGCAAATGCTTCATTGTGCATAGTTGGTGACAAACTATGTTTAATTGGTGTCGCCATTAACCCGATTAATCCTGTGTATCCTGTAATTCTTTCTGTCATTTCATTCTACTCCTTTAATTTAACTAGTTACTTTTTTTCTAGCTGATTTTTTTAAGTCAATTTTTTCAATATCCTTTAAAATATCTCTACCTTCTCTTGTTCCTTCAATAATTCGTCTTGCTAGTTTACTATCTCCAATATTTTTTACAACGACATCGTTTTGCAAGCTGTACTCTGTTAGCATCTCAACTAATGGTGCTTCTGCTTTCATACCTAAACAAACAAACCCTAAATCAAATGGTAACGTCATTTTTTCTTGATTTGACTCAATAACAAAATGATTGTCACATACCTCAACTAAAGCACTAGATGTAAACTGCTTAACGTGATGTTTTTCCATCATATCAAACATCGATATCTTAGTAATTAAATCAAGATCTTTACCTATTTCAGATTGTAATTCCACGATTGAAACAGAATTAGCCCCTCTTTCAGCATAGTATTCTACAACATCTAATCCAACAGCTCCTCCACCAATCACAACAACATCTTTTCCTTTAGTTTCTTGAAAATCAGACATATTATGAAGTAGGTCAAAAATTGAAAAAACTCGACGATTTGGTTTAGCAAGTTGCTCATGTAATCCTTTAATTGGCGGTAATAGAGGAGTAGCCCCAGTTGCATTAACGATGATATCAATAGACTTATCTTCTAAATCTTCTAATTCAAATCGTTTATTGGTATGAATCACTAGATTATCTAATTCATTTGCTCTAGCTTCTAAATAATCAACAAAATCTTGTATTCTACGTTTATCTGGTAATCTTGCTATTTCACAAGCTAATCCACCAAGATAATTTTTTTCTTCATATAAAGTGACATTAACACCAACTTCGGCAGCCGTTGTAGCAGCCTCTAATCCTGCTGTCCCACCTCCAATGACAATCATGTTGATTGGATTGTTAACTTTATCTTGTTTATAAGCTTCTTCATTAATAACGTCCGGATTAACCGTACATCTTATTGGTCTAGATTTTGCAATACGATGATCCGCACAACCAATATTACAAGATATACATTTTCTCAATAAATACTCTTTGCCATCTTGCACTTTATTCACCCAGTTAGGTTCAGCAATTAACCCTCTACCCATAGCTAATAAATCAGCATCGCCATTTTCTAAAATTTCATTTGCTATTTTAGGACTTCTAATATTCCCTGATGTAACAGTCACTTTTCCAAATTTTTCCTTCACTTTTTTCGCCATATAACTTCTCCAGCCATCAGCTAAATTAATTTGGTCAATTTGAAATTGAATACTATCATTTAAAGCGGCAGAAACATTTAATATATCGACTTCTTCAACAAAATACTCCAGTAACTCTAACGTATCATCTAATGAATTTCCTCCCTCCAAACATTCATCCGCACTAAATCTTAAACTAATAGGGAAAAACGGACCAACTTGTTTCCTAACTTCTTCAACAACTAACTTTGCAAAGCGTGCTCTGTTTTCAGGTGTTCCACCAAACTCATCCGTTCTTTTATTATAAAGAGGAGACAAAAACTGACTGATTAGATACGAATGACCTGCGTGAATTTCTACACAATCAAATCCAGCACGTTGCCCTCTATTTGCCGCTTCGCCATATTTTTTTACAATATGATAAATTTCTTCAGTGGTTAATGATCTAGGTGCAGGGTTTCCTTTTTTAGAAGGAATATCACTTGATGATACAGCCTGCTTTCCTTCTAAACGTAAACCATAAGCTGATGCCCCGGCGTGATTAATTTGAACAGACGTACACGCACCATAACTATGCATTAACTCATTAAAAGTCCATAATCCTGGTACATATTGCTCATTGTCAATTCTTAGTTGTGTGGTTCCATTCGTTCCCATTGGATAATCAACACACACATTTTCCAATGTAATTAATCCTACACCACCCTTTGCACGTTGCTCATAATAAGATAAGTGATCACGATTAAACGTTCCATCCAAATTAGCAAAATTCGTTCCCATTGGAGGCATCACCACTCTGTTTTTTAACGTCATTCTTTTTATTTGTAGCGGCTCAAATATTTTTCTGTATTTCTCCAAAACTATTTCCTCCTATAATAGATTTTATATTGTTAATCTTTTCACATTAGATTATAATACAAATAAATCGATAAAAAAAATACTTTATTTCTATCGATTCCATAGATATAAACTATGAATAAAACGGAGGCTTTATGATGAACCTTAACCAACTATATTATTTTCAAACTTTAGCAAAAACACAACACATGACAAAAGCCGCTCAATTATTGAACATTTCCCAACCAAGTTTGAGTTATGCTATTAAAGAACTGGAAAAAGAGTTAGGAGCACCTCTTTTTGAAAAAAAAGGAAGAAATATTAGTCTAACAAAATATGGTAAGATTTATTTAACATATGTCAACCAATCACTTAACACTCTTGAAAACGGCAATCATTTTGTCAAGAAAATCTATGAACCAAATACTGGACATATTGATTTAGGATTTATCTATACATTAGGTCCTTATATTATTCCAAAAGTCCTGCATGATTTTAAATCTGAACCTAACAATGAATCCATTAGTTTTTCTCTATATCAAAGTAACACGCAAAATATTATCGATAAAATTAAAGATAAAACGATTGATTTAGGTTTATGTTCAAAAACGGTAGAAGATGATGACATTGATTTTCATCCCTTTGTTGAAGAAGACCTTGTTTTAATTGTGCCACTAAACCACCCACTCGCATCAAAAAACGAGGTGTATATTGAAGAAATAGAGCATTTCCCATTCATATCATTTAACAAAGAAAGTGGCTTACGTCCGATTATTGATGAGACGTTACAGCAAGTAAATATTAAACCTAACATCATTTATGAAGTAGAGGAAGACCATACAATGGCAGGATTTGTATCGTTTGGTCATGGAGTTGCATTAATCCCTAATTTATTTGCCTTATCAAGCTATCAAGTTAAGATTCTTAAACTCATTAATCCTATAAGAAAACGGATTATTTATACTGCTAATTTGAAAAATCATGACATGCCTTCTCTATTAAGATTTAAGACCTTTTTAAAGACCTTTTCAGCGTAAAAAACGTGATGTTTGTATTTTTATTAAAACAAACATCACGTTAAGAAACATCAACAATAAGTAGCTGAAATATTGATGGATCTGTTAATATCTCGAATAATCAAAACCATCCACATAGCGCATGGCTTGTTTTTGAACTAGTTCTATATAAATATCTTCAGCTTCTTCTAAACTACTACAATTTATTGTAATCTTTTTTCCTTGTTTTACTAACTTGTCTTGAACTAATTTAATTGCCACTTTACTGTCTAATTTCTTAAATGATGTGGTATGATCTCGTGTCATTATATGCTTTCTCCTATTCCATTTGTTTAAAATTTATCTATCAACTTAATTTTAACATCTCACTACTGAACAATTATTAAACTGTAGAGTGAATAGGTCAATAAAAAAACAAAGCATCTAAAAATAGATACTTTGTCTTAAACTGTTATTTTATGCAATAAACTGAATACTACTTTCAATTGCTGATAGATTTTCTCGATAGACATTCAGCTCTTGACGATTCATCTTACCTTTTTCAAACGCTTGTTGAATATAATCTCGCTCTAATTGAATCGCATAGTCCAGCCATTCATCTAATGTGTCTTCACTTACATCAACCAATGTTTTATCCGTATACTCATACCGAGACAAGTAAAAGTCGACTAATTCAGGGGGAAATTTATGTTTATCCAACTGTGTTAATTCATTGATCACATAGAGTCGATTGCTTTCTTTTAATCGTTTGCGTATCTCAACTTTTCTATCAAAACTCGTCACCCTTATTCCTATAAATTTTAAATGGGTACCTATCACATTTTTATAGAACGCATTTTTACTATACTCAGGTTTACGTGTTAAACGATATAAGCGTCTATCAAGTACTTCTAATCGCCTAAATACCATTTGTAAACTGACTTCACCAGACTCAACTAAATTTAGAGTGTCTTTTAGTTGCCATAGCAACACTTGTTCCATCAATTCTTTATTCTTTTCATTAAATTCATCATCATTTATTAAAGACAAAATTCGTTCATTATACATCTGAATTACTTTATGAATAGCTAAACTATTTTTTTCAGTTTGTTTTCGTTTAAGTTGATCAGTGACTTTTCTTAATATGTGTACTTCAATTTCACTATTTGTTTCAATGGATTCATCTTCTTTTTTATCGGCTAATAAAGGCATCATAAAGTTAGCAAGTAATAAGGTGACGATAATTACCCCTGCTGCGATACTAATCAACAATTCCCTTTCAATAAAAATCTCACCTGTACTTAAAACAGTAGGTAAACTTAATGCACTGACTAGCGTAATCGTCCCCCTAACACCTGATACAGTATACAATAGCGATTTTTTAACATGTCGCTTCTTTTTTAATCCATCAAAGTTATTGCAAATTAGTACACATAGAAAACGAATGCCTAATAGTACAAATGTTACAATCAACACATATCCTAATACAGTCCAATTACTAATTTGATTATTTTTCCAAACATAACTTGCTAATTCTGGAAGCTGCGTTCCTAATAAAACAAACACTAAGCCATTCAAACTAAAACTATAAATAGACCAAGTGTTTTTTGACAACACATTAAGTTGAGCTACTTCTGGATTTATTTGCTTATAATTCCATGAATAGACCAGCCCAGCACTCACAACAGCTAATATACCATTCACATTAATACCTTCAGCTACCAAAAAGACTGTAAATGGTAACAATAACTCAAATAATATATATGAGACATTGTTCTCAATACCAAGTGATTTCATCCAGCGAATAAACCAAAGACCAAATAAAGCACAACCTATACCAACAAGAACACCTCCTAATGAGATTAACACGAAACTAATTTCAGCCTCTACCATTGAAAATACACCTGTTAATAAAGCGGCCGAAGCAAACTGAAAAGATACCAATCCAGACGCATCGTTGATTAAAGACTCTCCTTCTAACGTATGCATCATACGATGAGGAATTTTCACTTTTTCAGCCAATGCACCAACTGCTACCGCATCTGTCGGTGCCAATGCAGCTGATAAAGCGAAACAGGCTGCCCAAGGTGTCTGAGGCACAAGAAGATGTATGACATATCCTAAGATGCCAACAGTAATAAAAACTAATACCACCGATAACGTCAACACTGCCTTTTTTTCTTTCCATAGAGCTCTTTTATCAACTATCTGACCTTCATTAAATAATAAAGGTGCTAGAAAAACCAGCATAAATAACTCTGACTCCAATTCAAATGATTGAACAAAAGATAGTAATCCCACTCCAAAACCTAATATAACTTGTATTAACGGTATGGCGATATTTGGAAAAAATCGACTAATAATGTTTGATAATAACACCATCGCTAACATAATTAAAATACCTTCAAATAATTGCATAATACACCTCGTTACATTCCATCAATTTTACACATAGGTTTATAATATGTTTATAACTAAAATCTGTCAATTATCTAGCAAAAAAAATCATCATTTTAATAATTCGCCGATTGTAAAATTAAGCTAGACAACTAAAAAATCATTTGTGATACACTCAAATTGTATTTCCAACCAAAGAAAACAAGGAGAGTGATCACAAATGACCTATACACATCTTACTACAGACGAGCTAGTTTTGATAGAAGCTTATTACCATCAAAATAAAAAAGGAACATACGTTGCGAAACAATTGAAACGAGCAAAACAGACTATCTATAATGTTTACAAAGCTTTTGATGAGGGATTATCTGCACTAGATTACTATAAAAGATACAAAAATAATAAAAAGAATTGTGGCAGGCGTCCTATTTCTTTATCTGATAATGAAACAGAATACATTCAAAAGAAGGTTGTTCAAGGATGGACTCCAGATGTCATTATTGGTCGTGCTGAGTTTCCTATCTCATGTTCTATCAGTACTCTTTATAGATTATTTAAGCAAGGACTGTTTGATTTGACCGCATTACCTATGAAAGGTAAAAGGAAAGCGAATGGTTATAAAGAAAAAAGAGGTAAACAAGCCTTTAAAAGAACCATCCATCAACGTAATAAGGACTATCAACTCTTTAATAATGAATTTGGTCACCTTGAAGGTGACACAATTGTTGGAAAAGATCATAAAAGTGCTGTTATCACACTCGTTGAAAGACTATCGAAAGTGATTATTACGTTAAAACCAATAGGCAGACGAGCAATAGATATCGAAAATAGTTTAAATAATTGGTTTAAAAAGTTTCCATGCCATCTATTTAAATCAATCACATTCGATTGTGGTAAAGAATTTTCTAATTGGAAATCAATCAGCAATCTAAATGATATTGATATTTATTTTGCCGATCCAGGAACACCATCACAACGTGGCTTAAATGAAAACTCTAATGGGTTATTACGTAAAGATGGATTACCTAAACAAATGGATTTCAACAAAGTTGAGGAATCTTTTATCCAATCTATCGCTTCTAAAAGAAATAATATTCCTAGAAAATCATTAAACTATAAAACACCATTGGAAGTATTTTTGAGTTATGTAGACAATGATATTTTGTCTAGCTTAATTTGACAAATGAAAATTATTAAAAAAAGTTCTCAACTATTAAAATGTTATCTAACAGTTAAGAACCCTTATGAGCAAAATTTTATTCTATGAATTATATATGATTCATATGATCAAATGTTTGGGATAAAATACTTTTAACATGCTTATCGTCTAAACAATAAACAACACTTTTTCCTTCTTTTCGTGATTTGACCAAATGATTATCTCTTAAAAGCTTCAGTTGATGAGATACAGCAGATTGTTCCATTTCTAAAAATTGAGTAATACTACTGACATTCATCTCCTTTTCAGACAAAGCAACGAGTATTTTCAATCGGGTTGGGTCTCCTATCGTTTTAAAAAAACGACTTGTTTGTTCAATCGTTTGAGAACTTAACTCTTTCAACTAGACATCTCCCCTTTACGCACTATATTTAGCTAATTCATTAGTAAATAGTTCTATTTTTTCAGTAACAGCCTCTTGTGTTTGAGCCACTGCTCCGATATAAAACTTAATTTTTGGTTCTGTCCCAGAAGGCCTAATAGCAATCCAACTACCATCTTCTAAAAAGAATTTTAATACATTTGCCTTTGGTAATTCAAGTGTTTGCTCTTGCCCATCAGCAAATAGACGTTTTCCAACTGAATAATCTTCTGTATAGTTCACTTTTATACTACCAAATGATGTTGGTAATTGTTCTCTCACGTGTTGCATGATGGTTGCAATTTCTTTTAACCCTTCCATACCTGATTTGGTTACAGAAATCGTTTTTTCTTCAAAATATCCATATTCTTTGTACAAATCAAGTAAAGCATCATACAATGTTTGCCCTTTTTCCATGTAATAAGTTGCTACTTCAGCTAACATTACCAATGCTTGAATTGCATCTTTATCACGAACAAATGGTTTCACTAAGTAGCCATAACTTTCTTCAAACCCAAATAAAAATTCTGCTGAGTTTTTAGCTTCTGCTTCTTTGATTTGTTCGGCGATAAATTTAAACCCAGTTAACACATTTTTCATTTCAACATCATATGCGTCACAAATTCGTGTTGGCAACTCACTTGATACGATTGATTTTAATACCATACCATTAGATGGTAGCTCCTGTTTTTCTTGCTTTTTACTCAAAATGTAATGCACCATCAAACTGGCTAATTGATTGCCGGTTAACACTCGAAACTCGCCACTTGGTAGTCTTACGGCTGCACCTAAACGATCGGCATCTGGGTCTGTTGCTACTAATAAATCAGCTGATAGCTCCTCACCTAAACGAATCGCGTATTCAAATGCTGATAATTCTTCAGGGTTTGGTGATTTCACTGTAGTAAAATTAGGATCTGCAATCGCTTGTTCCTCAACTAAGGAAACATTGGTAAAGCCAATTTGTGATAAAGCTTTTTCACCAAGCATTTTCCCTGTTCCGTGTAATGGCGTGAAGACCATGTTTAATTTGTCACCGCTTCGTTTGATTAACTCATTATCTATCGTCACGGATAACATCTCTTCTAAATAAATTGCGTCAACTTCTACACCCACGATATTGATAAAATCATCTGACTTGTCATCGGAAATGACTTCAATTACCAATGGATTTTCAACACTTCGCACAAATTCTGTTACTGTGTCAGCGTCTTGTGGTGGCATCTGTGCACCATCTTCACCATACACTTTAAAGCCATTGTAATTAGCTGGATTGTGGCTTGCGGTAATCATAATCCCTGCAATACAATTAAAATGTCGTACAGCAAATGATAATTCAGGCGTTGGACGTAAACTTTCAAATACGTATGACGTAATCCCGTGATTAGCTAGTGTTTTAGCTGATTCCATCGCAAATTCTGGTGATTGATGTCTGGAATCATACGCAATCGCAACCCCTCTTTTTTTTGCATCCTCACCTAATGTTGCGATAAATAAAGCTAAACCATTAGCTGCTTGACGAACAGTATAAATATTCATACGGTTGATTCCCGCACCTAAAATCCCTCTCATACCTGCTGTACCAAACTCTAACGGTGCATAAAAAGCATCTTGTAATTCGGTTTCATTTTGTTCTATTTCAAATAGATTATTCTGTAAACTAGGTTCTAATTCATTAAATTCTTTCCATTTTAGATAAGTGTTTTTCCAACTCATTCTGTCACCCCATATAAATTTGTCTTATTTATTATATCATTACAGCCTCAATTTTACTAAAAAATTATAGGGCAAATTAATCTAAAAAATTATAGGGCAAATTAATCTAAAAAAAACAGATGACTTATGCCATCTGTTTTTTATTGTTATTCGTCAATTGACTTCTTTTTTCTGATATTTAATGTGTAACTAGATACTATAACTAACATCAGTACTCCAATTAAATGGTAATTGCCATTACTCTTTTCACCCGTTTTAGGTAATTGTCCACCATTATTTGATGAACTAGAACCTGGTGTAGATTGACTTCCACCTTTTTCTGGTTGTTTTGGTATGTCGTTTAACGTATTGGTGATCACAATATTACCTAAATTACTATCATCTACTGTTGTTGAGTAGCCTGGGACGTTTGTAATTTCTTCAACTGTGTAAGTAATTTTTTTGCCATGTTGTTTTTCATCAAGATTACTCCAAGTATGTGTCCAGTTATTTTTAGCGTTTAGTTTCACTGGTTTGCCAGATTTTTCGCCATCTGCTAATAACTGCACTTGAATGTCTTTAGCTCTCTTATCATCTTGGTTGTTATCTTCCCAACGTTTTGTCACGGTCACACTTGTTTTACCTGGTGTGTAGTGATTTGTGATATTCGTTCCGTCAATTTTTGTTGAGTAATTTGATACGCTGCCTTCTGTCACAGTATAAATAACTTCTTTACCAGCTTCATATTTAGGTAAGTTAGTAAAGTGATATTCCCAGTTATCTTTTTTTGTTACTTCTTTTGTATCGACTACTTTTCCATCGGCTAATAAATTCACTTTGATTGATGTTGGGCGTTTACCATCTTGATTATTCGCATCATCCCATTTTTTCTCACCAATTACTTCGGTCACTTCTGGTGTATGGGTATTGGTAATAATAATATTTCCTTCATGATTATCTGATACATCTGTTGTATAGTCAGCGACATCACTAACTTCTTTCACACTATAAACAATCGCTTTTCCATTGGCTTTTTCATCTAACTCTTGCCATGTATGACTCCAGTTGTTATCTGCATTAAGTTTTACTACTTGACCTGACTTTTTATCATTCGCGTAAAGTTGAACTTTGATTTCGTCAGGACGTTTGCCATCTTGATTGTTGTTATCTTCCCATCGTTTTGTCACAGTTACACTTGTTTTACCTGGTGTGTAGTGATTGATAATATTAGTTCCGTCAAAACTTATTGAATACTCTGGCACACTGTCTTCAGTGACCGTATAAATAATTTCCTTACCTGCTTCAAACTTAGGCAAGTTGGTAAACTCATACTTCCAATTATCTTTTTCTGTTACTTCTTTTGTATCAACTTCTTTGCCATTCGCTAATAAATTCACTTTGATAGATGTTGGGCGTTTCCCATCTTGATTATTCGCATCATCCCATTTTTTCTCACCAGTTACTTGCGTTAATTCTGGTGTATGGGTATTAGTAATAACGATATTTCCAGGATTGCTATCAAGTATATGAGTGGCATAATCAGGTAATTTAGTCACTTCTTTAACTAAATAAACAATTGATTGTCCATCAGATTTTTCATCTAAATCTTGCCACGTATAGCTCCAGTTATTTGCTTCATTTAATTCAACTGGTTTACCACTTTCTTTTCCATTGGCATAAAGTTGAACCTGAATCATATTTGGACGTAACCCATCTTGATTGTTGTTATCTTCCCAACGTTTTGTCACAGTCACACTTGTTTTACCTGGTGTGTAGTGATTTGTAATACTTGTGCCATTAATAGTTGTTGAATACTCTGACACACTATCTTCTGTCACAGTGTAGATAATTTCTTTACCATCTTTATATTTAGGCAAGTTAGTAAATTCATACTTCCAGTTGTCTTTTTCTGTCACTGTTTTACTATCTACCACTTCACCATTTGCTAATAAATTTACTTTAATTGACGATGGTCGTTTGCCATCTTGGTTATTCGCGTCATCCCATTTTTTCTCACCAGTTACTTGCGTTAATTCTGGTGTATGGGTATTAGTAATGAAGATATTCCCTTGGCTTTCTTCAGCGATTTGAGACGTATATCCCGGAACGTCACTCACTTCTTTTACTGTGTAAACAATTTGTTTTCCGTTTGCTTTTTCATCTAAATCTTGCCATGTATAACTCCAGTTATTTGCCTCTGTTAACTCAACAGGTTCACCACTTTTTTTACTATTTGCGTAAAGTTGAACTTGGATCACATTTGGACGTATTCCATCTTGATTTTGGGCATCTTCCCAACGTTTTACTACGCTCACACTTGTTTTACCTGGTGTGTAGTGATTTGTGATAGTTGTGCCATTTACAGTCTTTGAATAACTTGACACGCTATCTTCTAATACGGTATAAACAATCTCTTTGCCATTTTTAAACTTTGGTAAGTTTGTAAATTCATACTTCCAGTTGTCTTTTTCACTGACTGTTTTGCTGTCTACTACTTCACCATCTGCGAGTAAATTAACCTTAATTGTTGAAGGACGTTTACCATCTTGGTTATTCGCATCATCCCATTTTTTCTCACCAGTTACTTTTGTTAACTCTGGTGTGTGCGTATTAGTGATGATAATATTCCCCTCATTATTATCAGAAATAGTGACACTATAATCAGGGATAGAATAAACTTCTTTTACGGTATAAACAATTGTTTTTCCTTCTGATTTTTCTGCTAATCCTTGCCAAGAGTGACTCCAGTTATTCGCTTCATTTAATTCAACTGGTTTGCCACTTTTTTTGCCATTAGCGTACAATTGAACGTTGATGGCATTTGGGCGTATTCCATCTTGATTATTGTTATCTTCCCAGCGTTTTGTCACAGTTACACTTGTTTTACCTGGTGTATAAGAATTAATAATAGTAGTATCTTTTATTTGAGTTGAATACTCAGGAACACTTTCTTCAGTAACAGTATAGCTAATTAGCTGACCAGCTTCATATTTTGGTAAATTCGTAAATTCATACTTCCAATTATTTTCCGCTGTCACATTGGTTGTATCAATAACTTTACCATTTGCTAATAAATTAACTTTGATTGACGTTGGACGTTTGCCATCTTGGTTATTCGCATCTTGCCATTGCTTCTCACCAGATACATTTGTTGTTTCTGGTTTATGAATATTCGTAATAGTGATATTCCCGTTTTGGCTATCAGATACACTCACATCATACCCAGATGTTGTATCAACTTCTTTTACGGTATAAGTAATTGTTTTCCCATCTTTTTTCTCAGCTAACTCTTGCCACGTATAACTCCAGTTATTCGCTTTATTTAACTCAACTGGTTTACCACTTTCTTTTCCATTGGCATAAAGTTGAACTTTGATTTCGTCAGGACGTATTCCATCTTGATTGTTGTTATCTTCCCAACGTTTTGTCACAGTCACACTTGTTTTACCTGGTGTGTAGTGATTTGTAATACTTGTGCCATTAATAGTTGTTGAATACTCTGACACATTATCTTCTGTCACAGTGTAGATAATTTCTTTACCATCTTTATATTTAGGCAAGTTAGTAAACTCATACTTCCAGTTGTCTTTTTCTGTTACTTCTTTTGTATCAATAATTTTTCCATCAGCTAATAAATTAACTTTGATTGACGCTGGACGCTTACCATCTTGATTATTCGCATCATCCCATTTTTTCTCACCAGTTACTTGCGTTAATTTTGGTGTATACGTATTAGTTATAACAATATTACCAACATTATTTTCAGAAATAGTCGAACCATAATCAGGGATAGAATCAACTTCTTTTACTGTATAAACAATTGTTTTTCCATCTTTTTTCTCAGCTAACTCTTGCCATGTATAACTCCAATTATTCGCTTCATTTAATTCAACCGGTTTACCACTTTCTTTTCCATTGGCATACAGTTGAACGTGGATAGCATTTGGACGTATTCCATCTTGATTGTTATTATCTTCCCAGCGTTTTGTGACTGTCACACTTGTTTTACCTGGTGTGTAAGAATTAATAATTGTTGTATCTTTTATTTGAGTTGAATACTCAGGAACACTGTCTTCGGTTACAGTATAGTTAATTAATTTACCTGCTTCATATTTTGGTAAATTCGTAAATTCATACTTCCAATTATTTTCCGCTGTCACGTTAGTTGTATCAATAACTTTACCATTTGCTAATAAATTTACTTTGATTGATGTTGGACGTTTGCCATCTTGATTGTTCGCATCATCCCATTTTTTCTCACCTGTTATTTGTGTTAACTCTGGTGTGTGCGTATTCGTAATAGTGATGTTTCCTTGACTTGCCTCAGCTACTTGAGTTGTATACCCCGGAACGTCACTCACTTCTTTTACTGTGTAAACAATTTGTTTGCCGTTTGCTTTTTCATCTAAATCTTGCCATGTATGACTCCAGTTATTGGCTTCTGTTAACTCAACAGGGTTGCTACTTTTCTTATCATTTGCGTAAAGTTGAACTTGGATCACATTTGGGCGTATTCCATCTTGATTTTGGGCATCTTCCCAACGTTTTACTACGCTCACACTTGTTTTACCTGGTGTGTAAGAATTAATAATTGTTGTATCTTTTATTTGAGTTGAATACTCAGGAACACTGTCTTCGGTTACAGTATAGTTAATTAATTTACCTGCTTCATATTTTGGTAAATTCGTAAATTCATACTTCCAGTTGTCTTTTGCTGTTACTGTTTTACTATCTACCACTTCACCATTTGCTAATAAATTTACTTTGATTGATGTTGGACGTTTACCATCTTGATTATTCGCGTCATCCCATTTTTTCTCACCAGTCACTTGTGTTAACTCTGGTGTGTGCGTATTAGTGATGATGATGTTTCCTTGACTTGCCTCAGCTACTTGAGTTGTATATCCTGGAACATCACTCACTTCTTTTACTGTATAAACAATTGTTTTTCCTTCTGATTTTTCTGCTAATCCTTGCCAAGAGTGACTCCAGTTATTCGCTTCGTTCAATTCAACTGGTTTGCCACTTTCTTTGCCATCAGCATATAGTTGAACGTTGATAGCATTTGGGCGTAGACCGTCTTGATTGTTGTTGTCTTCCCAGCGTTTTGTCACACTTACATCAATATTTTTTGTTTTGTTGTTTTTAAACTGACCAATGTCTTTTATTTTAATCGTTTGATTATCTTCTGACATATCTTGGCGAGTTAATGTAAATTCTAATTTATCTTTGGACAATTCATACCCTTCAGGTGCTTTAGTTTCAACAAAATAGTAATTTCCTACTGTTAAGTTATCCACTTTGACTTTGCCATTAGCATCTGTTTTAATACCTGATTGAATTTTTTTATCATCTTTCCCACTTACTTTTTGAAATAAATCAAATTCAGCACCAGTTAATGGCTGATTATTATCGGCATCAATCTTCTCAAATGACACGCCTCCAGTTTTTCCTTTGATACTACCTTCTGCAACATTATACATAATAGAATGTGATAACTTCCATGAGTCAGAATCCCCATCATTATATTCTATAGTGATAATAGCATCGTTATCAAACTCAGTATCCTCAACTAAATCGTATAAGGGCTCTGTGTAGTATTCTATTTTATATTGCTTGAAGTCAGCCTTATCACTGCCATCTTTTGGTGAGGCCTTTTCAGTAAAATGCTTAATTCTTGGTAAAATATCCACTTCAAATGACTCATAGTAATTTCCCTGGTTATTTTTTGTCAGATTGACATCCTTCATTGGTAATCCTTCATATTGCCATTCAGCGTTTTTAAAGAAAGCCGCATCAAATGCAAAAGAGTCTTTCCAATAATCGTTTATGTCAGAAAAAGGAATAAGCTTTTGTTCCTTTGGTGTATCTTTTATATAGATATGCTTAATTTCGTCAAACGAATTAGCTTTTCCCAATAATTTATTTTTACCAAGATCAATTTGCCATTTAAAAATAATAGGATGAGCTGCAGTTGTTATATCAGGCTCTTGTCCCATTTTTTTATTAATATTGGTATCACCAGCATCAACGCCATCGCCACCACCTTCAGAAGGATTATCAGACTCTGGGACATGAACAATAATTTCTTGATCAGGTAGCAATATCGTATTATCAGATCCTTGTTTAATATAACGTTCATTTAAAATGTAGTTAAAATTAAACGTACCAGATACTAAAGAATGTGTTTCTACATAATCTGTTGTAAAGGTCATATGTATATAATAGCCATCTGTTTCATTCCCTTCAACGTCTGCTCTAGCTACTTCTTGCGTCCCATCTTTAAGGATAATATTCATTCGATCAACAATTTTAAATTCTTTTGGTATCGTAAAATCGAGTGTGTCTCCTTTCTTAAATGTATTATCAGGTATTTCCCAATCATACTCCAGACTATATTTTTCATTAATGTACATCGTATCGCCATCAACGATTGGCTTTCCATCTCCATGGAATAACTCTATCCTTGTAATGTATTGATCGCCACTTAACGATTTTTTTGTTTTTGCTACAACAAATATACCACCAATTAATAACGCTGAAACAATCGATGTTATCAATAAAAATGGTAATAATCTAACTTTTCGTTTACTATTCACTTTTTTTCTCCTTACATACGTTATTTGAATACATATAACATATTATATAGTTTTTTTGTGTTTTAAAATCACTTTTATGTTACTTTTTTTTGATTTTTTTATGAACTTATACTCAAAAAAAAGAGTTACGCCAAACTAGCATAACTCTTTATACAAATACTATTAAATTTTTATAAAAACTCACTATAAACGTCGTCAACTGATTTGTTTTCATCGATAACAATATACAAACGATTATCTTTTGAAATTTTTGTTGTTTGATAAATGTTATCTAGTCCTTCTTGTCCTGGTGTTTCTTTGTCTTTGTATGGGAAGTAGATTAAATCACTTGTTCCATCATCAAAAACAATATCCATTTTTTCAATATCTTGGTATTTTGTCGCACGTTCAAACATACCTGACTCTAATCCACCTAAGTTAATGTCATCTGTTTGGACATGATCTGCTTCACTTAAAATCTCAATTTTAAACCCTTCACATGGTCTGATTTTTTGGAAGTCACTACCATGAATACGACCATAACTTGTTGATACTTTACTAATCCATAAATCGCCAATACATTCACGGTCTATTGTCCATGTTTCACCATTTCTAAAATAAAATTTAAAACTTGTCATTGTTTTTGCCATAAATGATCTCCTCTTTCCAATTAGAAACTTATCATATTTCTTACACGTTTATTGTAACATGGTCATGAGCAAAAATAAACAACTTTATTAATCTTTTCACAAATTATATCTATTACTATTTAATACGCTCCATAAATGATAAAGAATTAACTATCACACGAGAGTGAGAACCTGTTGCAATCAACTTTTCACCATCAAACGCTTGGTAATCAAACTCAAAAAGTTTTTTCTCGCTTTCTTTAAGTTCTACTTTAATCGTAATCAATGCTCCAAGAGCTGAAGGTTTTAAATGTTTGATATCAATTGCTGATCCAACAGTTGTTTCGTCTTTTTCTAATTTTTGTGCGACTGCATTCATACACACATTCTCAACCATAGCAATTAATCCAGGTGTTCCTAAAACAGCTAATGTGCCAGAACCAAGTTCTTTTGCAGTATATTTTTGTGTGACTTCAAACGTTGTACTAAATGTCATCCTTTATCCCACCATTTCCTTTATTTTTTCTAATAATACTTCTTTATCATTTTTCCATTGACCTTCAACTACGTGTTTTTCAGTTTGTTTTAACACGTCCCCTAACCAAGGGCCTGGCTTTTTATCCATATAAGCTAAAATATCTCGCCCAGATACTTTTAAATCTGCCATTGATTTGATTGGCAGTTGATTATATGCCTTAATTAGCTCGTCTTCGTTGTTCTCTAAGTCGAAAAAGTCTCTTACTTGTTCAACTAAAGAAATCACTTCAATGCCAGCTTGATACATCTCTTTAGCACTCCACTGACTGGTTAATCGCTCGTTATAGCAATCAATTACTTTTTCAACTAAATTAGACAATCGTTTGGATGCTTTCCATTTACCGAGTAACGTCTTGGCATGCTTTTCTTCTATCGCAATTAATAAACAGCTCCAAGCTAATTCTTCAGTCGTCAACAACATCTCAGGATTTTGATTAGCAAATTTAACTAACAAATCCTTTTTATGACTAAACCCTGGGCAACAGGCAAAACAATTTGTTTCAACAAAAGGGATGATGCCTCTTTTTCTTTCTGCTCCCATAAGAAGTTTAACCCATTCGATATAAATCCGTTCAATCGCAATCTTTGTTAACAGTTGATGATTTTTTGAAATAGCTTCTTCCGTTTTTTCTTCTATATCAAAACTCAACTGACTCGCAAAACGCAACGCACGCATCATTCTTAGTGCGTCTTCACTAAAACGCTCATCAGGATTACCGACTGCTTTTATTTCTTTTGCATGAATGGACTCTATACCGTCAAACAAATCAATAATATTCCCTTCACGTGTCATAGCTAATGCATTCATCGTAAAGTCTCGGCGTTTTAAATCCTCTTCAAGTGAACGAACAAATGTGACTTTATCTGGTCGACGATAATCTTGATAAGTTGATTCTGTTCTAAAAGTTGTAATCTCATATTGATCTTCTTCATGCAACACCAATACAGTCCCATGATCAATCCCAACGTCAATCGTACGAGGAAAAATTTCTTTTATCTCTTCTGGAAAAGCACTTGTGGCTATATCAACATCATGAATTGCGTGATTTAAAATCATATCTCTCACACTACCACCTACAAAGTAAGCTTCATAGCCATGCTCATTTATTTTATCTATTACTGGTAACGCTTGTTTAAATTCAATTGGTAAGTCATTTATCTTCATAATTATCTACTTTCTAATTCATACTTTTTTCCTCATCGACTCGTTCAAAGCGATGACTATCTCTAGCATAAAACTTTTTCATGTTATCTTCAAATACTTTTGTCAAATCAATGTCGAGTGAATTTGCCATAATAAGGAGAACAACTAACACATCTCCTAGTTCTTCTTCCACTGTTTTCGGTATTTCATCAGTTTTTTTGGCTTTTTCTCCGTAGTAATGATTAATTTCCCGTGCTAACTCCCCTGTTTCTTCTGTTAACCTTGCTAGTTGTGCAAGTGGTGAAAAATATCCTGCCTTAAACTGCGAGATATAATCATCCACCTCTTGTTGCATATCTGATAAATATTTTGGTTGTGTCATATTTTACTCCTTTAAAAATGTTCTAAAATACATCTAGTTTTTGGTCCCCCTTACCTCTTGTTGACCTGTCGACACAGTGATAAGATAAAGCTGAGTGCAGTAAATCTGGATTTTTTGGGGGCGTATTATGCGTATAAATAAGCAATTTTTCATTAATTGTATCATGATTTTTCTTGGAGCGAGCATTTTTAGTTTTGGTTTGGTAAATTTTAACATGGCAAACAAATTAGCCGAAGGTGGAATGACTGGTATCGCACTGATTATTTATAATTTATTTTCCATCAATCCAGCGTTAACCACGTTAGTGTTAAATGTGCCACTCATCCTAATTGGTCTCAAACTGTTAGGTCTTGAACCGTTAATTTTAACTTTAGTGGGTTCTCTCTCACTTTCTTTAAACTTATGGCTATGGCAAAAAGTGCCACTAGCCATTTCAGTTGATAATGACATTTTAATAGCCGCACTACTCGCAGGTATTTGTGGTGGATTTGGTAGCGGGATTGTGTACAAATACGGTGGAACAACTGGTGGGACAGATATTATCGCCCGAATCATTGAACGCAGATTTGGTATGACAATTGGCCGTTCACTTTTTGCTTTAGACGTCGTTGTCCTTCTTCTTTCTTTGACTTACTTGTCGTTAAAAGAAATGATGTATACGCTAATTACCGTATTTGTTTTTAGTCGTGTCGTTGATTTTGTCCAAGACGCGTCATATGGTGCCAAAGGAGTGTTCATTGTTTCTGATCATGACCGAGAAATTGGTGAGAGAATTATGTCCGAATTAGAACGTGGTGTGACGTATATCAATAGCGAAGGTGGCTTTTCTAAGGAAAGTCGTCAGATGGTCTATTGTGTGGCAAGTATTAGTGAGATGAGCCGTATAAAAGAAATAAGTTACGAAATCGACCCACGAGCTTTTATGACCTTCTTTAATATTAATGAAGTGACAGGTGAAGGTTTTACATATAAAGAGTTACAAGAAATACATGAACAAGCAAAAAAACAAAAGTGAGCTAATCATCACTTTTGTTTTTTTCTTTTTGGTATTCAATTGACCAATAAACAAACTCTTCTTCATTGCCAGAATCAATGGCATGATTTAGCTTATCTAGTATGCAATTTAATTTTTCTTGATATTGTTTTTCTTCAAAATCACGTAATACTTTCTCAAACATCTCGTCAGATATGGTATCAAACGCATTTAAAAATGGGTTTTCTTCCAATACTGACTGATACTGTTGATTAAAATCACGGTCGCTAAATCGAACTTCTAAAAATAATGGTTCTTTGTATTTCATCCTGATGTCATGAAATATTTGTTGTGCGTCACAAAACGGATGATTTTCCTTATACAAAACTAAGCCTGCTTCTGTTTCTGAATTGTCTGAAACAATCAGTCCTCTAGGCGTTTTATCCGCTTTTTCTACTATATGCACTCGGTTTAAAATCGCATCATGATTTAATAAATAATTTAAAATCCAATAAGCCTCTTTCTCTTTTAACGTAATGGTTTCAATCAACCACGCCACAAATGCTTGTTTGTCCTCTAAATTAGCCATAGACTCACTACTCTTCTAACATAGAGACAATCATCAAGTCATCTGGAACCATCGTCAAATAGCTCGTCAATACCTCACGTGACTTATCTAGTTGCCCTTCTTCTCTTAAGAATAATCCATAATCTTTTAAGAAATCTGCGTCGATGTCTAAATATGAAGAGGCTAGTTCATAATATTTTTTCGCATCGGCGTATTCTTCCAATCCATTATAGGCTTGAGCTAAATACCAATAAGCTTCACCTTGATCTAAAATATCTAATGAAGAAACTAAATGAATGGTTTCTTCGAATTCTTCTTCTTTTAATAATAATTCTGCTAGTTTTAATTTTGAAATATCACTATCTAACTCTAAAGAAATGACTTCTTCCAAATACATTTTTGCTTGGTCTTTTTGATTTAATTGATACGACGCTTCTGAGGCTAAATGGTAAACAGACACATCATACGGATTCACATGAATTCCTTTTTCTGCTACTTCAAGTGCTTCGTCATATCGTCCTTCATCAAATAAAATTTGAGAAAGTGGGTAATACACTTGGTTGAATTCTGGATTCATCTCACTTACTTTCGTTAATAACTCAATGCTTCGCTCATTTTCACGAATTTGATAATAACATAAAGCCAACTGAAATAATCGCTCAACTGTTTCTTCTTGTTTAATCGCAGACTCTAAAAACTCAACAGCTTGCTCGTATTCTCCAATTCGTGAGAGAGACACGCCTATACGCTCATCTAAGTCGATTGGCGACTCAAAGGTAGGATACGTTGTTTTAATCTCTTCATACGCTGCAATCGCCTTTGTGTAACTTTCAGTCGCAAAGTATAACTCGCCTAATGCCAAATCAATTAATGGTTCCTGTGGCAAAATTTGTTTGGCTTCTTTTAATTTTTGTTCACTGACTTCTGGTATTTCCATCATCTGATAAATATCAGCTAATGTTAAGAGACTTTGTGCGTATAAATCACTACTTGGTTTAATTTGCTCTAACCACTCAAACGCTTCTTCTAGCTTATCTTCCTCAATCGCAATTTCACCTAATGAAATTTTTAAACTGTCTTCATCAGGATAAAGGGTTAATAAATCTTTAAATAGTGCTGTTGCTTCTTCTAAAAATCCTAATTGATATAAATTATCTGCAAGTTGCAGTTTTTCTTCAGGCAAATCATGTGATAATGCCTCATTAAAATAGACCGTTGCTTGTGCCAAGTCTCCTGAAGACAAGGCTTCTAACATTTGTTTACTGTATGACATAACTTTTTCTCCTTAAACTCTCGTAATCTTATTTTTTCTGAAAAATTGAGACAATGGCTATAATGATGATGGCACCAAGAATAGATGGTACAAGGGCCATACCAGCAAGTTGCCCACCCCAGTCATCACCAAACATCTTTTGTCCAATAGCTGAACCTAGTAAGCCTGCTACCAAATTAAATAAACACCCTTGAGAATCTTTTTTTCCGGTTATCATGGTCGCAACCGCACCAATAATACTTCCAACGATTATGACTGCTATCCAATGCATATTAATCACCCTTATTTTATTATTCTTATCTATTCTAATCCATTTTTATGTTTTTTCCTAGAAATACCTATAACTTTATAAAAAAAAGCGGCTGTACACTAAATCGTGTTGATAGATTAAATTCTATCAATGCGATTTTTTATTTTAGGCATAGAAAAAGGGGCATTCTTATTGGTAAAATTAAGTCGACTATAACTAACATTACAAAGGAGAATACCCCTATGGATAATAATACAAGAAAACTACTCAATTTAACAGATGATTCTCTTATTTTTAATGAGGATTGGTTGTCTCGCGAAGCGAGAAACAACCGCTCAGTTAACATGATTACAGGAAGATTAGTGAATAAAGATAAGCAATGCCAGAAATGTGGATGTTATCAATCCGTTAAAAACGGAACGTATCAAACCATTAGTCAATTGCCTGAAGTTGAACGTCGCCCAACTTATCTAAAACTTCACAGAGAACGTTACCTTTGTAGAAACTGTGGCTCAACTTTCAGTGCTTCTACTTCTCTAGTAGATGACTATTGTCAAATTTCTAAACAGCTTAAATACCAAATTGCCTTTGACTTAAAAGAGAATCAATCACGTAAAAAAATCGCAGAATGCCACAGTGTCTCTGAAAATACTGTTAAACGTGTGTTAGTATCATTTACGAATAATCAGCAACCTAATTTTAACTTCTTGCCCACGGCTCTTTGTGTAGATGAGTTTAGCTCTACTTCTGATTGTCATGCTGGAATGAGCTTTATTTGTGCTGATGCGGCATCTAAAAAAATAATCGATATCTTACCTGATAAAAGATTGCATAAGTTGGTTTCTTACTTTATGAAGTATTCCAGAGAATCACGTCTAAAAGTAAGATTTTTGGTCATGGACATGAATGCAAGTTACGGTCAACTATTAAAAACAGTCTTTCCAAACGCCGAAATCGTTACAGATCGATTTCATATCATTCAACATATTAACCGCTCTTTCAACATCTTAAGAATAAAAGAAATGAATCAGCTAAAACGCCACAATCAAGCGGAAGGAAAGCAGTATCGAAGATTAAAGCGTTATTGGAAACTCCTCTTAAAGGACAGTTCTGAATTAAACTATAAACACTTTTATTATCGTCCTTTATTCAAGAGAAATATGTCATCTACCGAATTGGTAGATGAGTTACTTTCTTATAGTTCTCTATTAAAAAAAGCGTATCATTTTATGCAAGAATTGAAGTATGCTTATAGAACCAACGATTATGTTTTATTTTTAGAGTTATGTTCAAAGATACCTGTTGAATTACCAAAGTATTTTAGAGATAAATTCAAGATATTTGGTAAGTTCTCCCAAGGAGTCATGAATGCCTTTAAATACTCCTATTCAAATGGTTTCTTAGAAGGCATTAATAATAAAATTAAAGTGATTAAACGTGTGGCCTATGGCTATCGAAACTTTCTACTATTCAAACGACGTATCTTTTTGATTCAAAATCAAGTTTTTCAGGTTAAATAAAAAAGCGAGAGAATTTCTTCCCTCACTTCAATTAATTCTATTTCATTTTTGAGACTTTTTCATCAATATTATTGTCCATCAACACGATTTGACATAGAGCCAAAAAAGCAAGCACCGAAAATTCGGTACTTGCTTTAAAATGTTCTATTTAACTGCATCTTTTAATGCTTTACCTGGTTTGAATGCAGGTACTTTACTTGCAGCGATTTGAATTTCTTCACCTGTTTGTGGGTTACGTCCTTTACGGGCAGCTCTTTCACGAACTTCGAAGTTTCCGAATCCGATTAATTGAACTTTTTCACCTTCAGATAAAAATTCTTGGATTGAAGTAAATACAGCGTCTACTGATGCTGTTGCATCTTTTTTAGTTAATCCTGTTGCTTCTGCAACTTTTTCGATTAATTCTGCTTTGTTTGCCATTTCTAATTTCACCTCCTCGAAAAAGATTCGATGTTTACGTGACATCATTTTCTAAATCATCCATTTTGAAAAATCAATATGTATGAGTAGAAATATTCAAATACAATATTTCTTAAACAAAGATACCACAAGAACATTGATTTAGCAAGGTTATTAAATGAAATCCTCAATAATTTAGGCATTTCATCGATTTTTTGCCAAAATAAATAATGTATGTTAAAATTAGCTATTTTCGTCGTCTTGCAATAATGCGAATTGGCGTCCCTTCAAACTCAAATGCACGTCTAATTTGATTTTCTAAGAATCTAGCATAAGAAAAATGCATCATCTCTTCCTCGTTAACAAAGACGACAAATGTTGGTGGTTTGATTGCTACTTGAGTGGCGTAGAAAATCTTCAAACGTTTCCCTTTATCAGTTGGTGTTGGGTTAATTGCCACAGCATCCATAATCACATCATTTAAAATAGATGATGGAATACGCAATGTTTGATTTTGACTCACTGTCTCGATAATTTCAGGTAATTGATGCAAACGTTGTTTTGTCTTCGCTGAAACATACACGATTGGGGCATAATCAAGGTATCTAAATTCAGAGCGAATGTCTTCTTCGAACTCTTTCATTGTATGATTATCTTTATCTAATGTATCCCATTTGTTTACAACAATCACAATACCTTTTCCTGCATCATGAGCAAATCCGGCAATTCGTTTGTCATACTCACGAATCCCTTCTTCAGCATTTAACACAACTAATACCACATCAGAACGATCTATTGCACGCATTGCACGCATCGCACTATATTTTTCTGTGTTCTCGTAGACTTTTCCTTTTTTTCTCATACCAGCTGTATCAATCATAATAAACTCTTGGCCAGTATTTGAAACAAACGATGTATCAATCGCGTCACGAGTAGTTCCAGCGACATTTGATACAATTACTCGGTCTTCACCTAACATGGCATTAATAAGAGAAGATTTTCCAACATTTGGTCGGCCAATTAAACTAAAACGAATGATATCATCATCTTCTTCAGCTTCAACTGGTTTGAAATGTTTGATAGCTTCATCTAACACATCACCCAAACCAATACCATGACTTCCTGATACAGGGATTGGATCACCTAAACCTAGTGAATAAAACTCATAAATATCACTACGCATTTCAGGGTTATCAACTTTATTAACTGCTAAAATGACTGGTTTATCACTTTTATATAAAATTCTCGCCACGTACTCATCAGCATCTGTGACACCTTCACGACCACTTGTCACTAAAACAATCACATCTGCTTCTTCAATAGCTATTTGAGCTTGGTGTTTAATTTGATCCATAAAAGGCTCATCACTCATCTCGATTCCACCAGTATCAATAATGCTAAATTCACGTCCCAACCATTCAGAATGGGCATAAATTCTATCACGTGTGACACCAGGAACATCTTCCACGATAGAAATTCTCTCTCCAGCCATACGATTGAACAGAGTTGATTTTCCAACGTTTGGACGTCCAACAATCGCTAGTGTAGGGATTGACATTGTCATTCCTCCTTTATCCTTTTACTTTTTTTATCCTTATGTAGTTTACCCCGAAGGCTGACTTGGTGCAAGATAAATGTCAAATAATTCATAAAAAAAGTCAGCCGTTAAGCTGACTTTTCATTATTTACCTGTGAAATCTTCACCTAACACATCGCCTAAAGTAAAGCCTGTTGATTCTTCTGGCATAACGTAATCGTCTTCTTCAACGACTACTTCATCTTCTTTTTCTTGTAGAGCTTTAATACTTAAACCGATACGTTTGTTTTCTTCAGATACATCTAACACTTTCACTTGAATCACGTCACCTTCATTTAATTCTTCATGAGGTGTTGCAATGTGTTTGTGTGAAATTTGAGAAATATGTACTAACCCTTCAACTCCAGGTAATACTTCAACAAACGCACCAAAATCTGTTAAGCGTTTCACTGTACCTTCTAAAACAGATCCAACACTTGCTTTTGTTTCGATATCATCCCATGGTCCTGCCAATGTTTCTTTGATTGACAATGATACACGTTCTTTTTCTGGGTCAACGCTTAATACTTTAACTGTTACTTCGTCTCCTGAATTTAAAACATCAGAAGGTTTTGATACGTGAGCATGTGAGATTTCAGAAACGTGAACTAGTCCATCCACACCGCCTAAGTTAACAAAGGCACCAAAATCTGTTAAACGAGCAACTTTACCAGTCACCACGTCACCTGCAACTAATTTACCAAATACTTCTTCTTTAGCTTTTGCTTTTTCAGCTTCTAAAAGGGCACGACGAGATAAAATTAAGCGATTTTCTGATGGTTCGATTTCGATAATTTTAAATGTTAATGTTTGGCCTTTAAACTCAGAGAAGTCTGAGATGAAATGATCGGATACCATTGATGCTGGAACAAATCCACGCACACCAACGTCAACAACTAATCCACCTTTCACGACATCAGTGACAGGTCCTTCAATTAATTCGCCAGCTTTAAATTTATCTTCGATTTCTTGCCATACTTTACGTGCATCTAAGCGACGTTTAGACAATAAATAGCTTCCATTTTCTTTGTCTTTTCCAATTTCTGAAATGACAACTAAATCAATCACATCGCCAATTGATACAACGTCTGTGACATTTTCAACTGGAATAGTTGATAATTCTTTTAAAGGAATCACTCCTTCAACTCCTGCACCGATAATTCCAACAACTGCTTGTTTGTTATCATCGACTGCTAAGATTTCACCTTGAACTAAATCGCCAACCTTTACTTCTTGAACACTTTCGATTGCATCTAACATTGTTTCGTCTGACATAATATCCTTATCCTCCTAAGCAACACTTACTTGATTTTCACTACATACTTATATTCTACCTAAAACAAAAACACTTTACTAGTATTATCTATCCGATTTGAGATTAAATTACTTTTTTTAGTTCATTTTCTATAACATTGACGACTTCTTCGATAGATAGTCCTGTTGTATCAACCTTTATAGCATCACTTGCTTGAACGAGTGGTGACTCTTTTCGATGTGAGTCATAATAGTCCCTATCTTCAATTTCTTTTTGTAACTCATCAAGGCTTGTCATAATGCCTTTTTCGATATTTTCTTTGTATCGTCTTTCTGCACGCTCTTTGACACTTGCAACTAAAAAGATTTTTAAGTCTGCATTAGGCAACACAACTGTGCCAATATCTCGTCCATCCATCACAATATTTTGTGAATTAGAAATCGCTTTTTGACGATTAACTAATTCTTCTCTGATTTCTTTGATTGCCGCAACTTTTGAGACATGATTTGTTACGTCTGGCATACGAATATCATTTGTTACATCAATTCCATTAGCATAAACATGCTGTAATCCATCAACATAGTCAAATGTCATCACTAAATTATCTAATTCTTTAACTAACTCGCTTGGTTGATCTAAACTAAGATTATTTTCTAATGCAAACAGCGTAACGACACGATACATTGCCCCTGTATCGCAATATATATAACCCATTTTTTTTGCCAAAATTTTAGCGACGGTACTTTTTCCAGCAGAAGCCGGACCATCAATTGCCACTTGAACATATTTACTCATCTAATTTATTCCTCTTCCTATCTACATAATCAAAAAGTCGTCCTAAGACGACTTTTTATCATTGCTATTTAACTCAAAGTAATTCGTATTATTGAATTCTAATTGGTTGTCCTGGTTGAACGTTTTCCGGTGTTACTCCTGGGTTTAGTTGGTATAATTGATCTAACGTAATCTTTGCTTCATAAGCAATTTTCCATAGAGAACGCGTGCTGTCTCCTTGACCATATGCTACTGTTGTCCCACCCGGGTTTTGTGTTTGATTTTGCGATTGATCTTGTGCGTTCGTTTGATCACTTTGATTTTGCTCTGTTTCATTTTGAGCAACTTGACCTCTTGTTGATGGGTCATTTTTTGGTACTTCTACATCAGAAAAAGATTCGGAAGTACTTGGCGTCGTTGATGAACTTGATGCCATCGTTGCCGAACTTGACTCTTTCGTTGATGATTCTTCTTTAGTTGAACTACTCGTAATCGTAGTAGTTGAACTTGATGTCGCCACTGTTTTACCAGCGTTTAAATTACCACTCATTTGTGAATAAAGAATTGCACCTGTCGGGATCAATACAATTAAAAATAAGATGACAATGATACTCACAATAAACCATGTTCTTTTTTCTGATTTTGAACGTCGATTGGTTCTTGAGCCATCATCTTCATAGATCTCTTGATCCCAATTTTCATCTAAATTTTCTTTGTTGTCATTATTATTTAAATTATTATCACTCAAAAATAATACCTCCTCAAAATATCTGAAACCATTTTATCATAGTTATCATTATATGTCGCTTGAAATACTTAAAAAAAACATTTTTTCTAATTTATCTTTTACATTTAAAGACGTTTCAACTCTTTTTTGACTAACTTTATCTATATTAATTTCTGGTCTTTCTGTTTGACAAACATGACAGCAGCACGTTAGGTTTCCTGATTTACTTTCACCAAAATAGTGTTGGATTATATCGCGTTTGCACCCACTACTTTGACAGTAATCAACCATTTTATAAATTTTTAACTCTCGTTGCCTTTTTTTTGTCATCAATGTTTGTTTATAATCTTCCCAAGTTGTTTGATTTTCTTCGATTTGTTGCAACCATTTTTTTTGCGTTTTTGTCATTACCTCAGAAAATTTTTGTCTATCCGTTTGCGACTTATTTTCTAAAAAAAGTAAATCTTGTTTTTCTTGATACGTTTGCTCTTGCAAGAAAAAATGTATGTTCTCATCACCTGATTGGTATAGCACAATCGACAAACTTTGTTTTCCATCACGACCTGCTCGACCAGACTCTTGAACAAAATCTTCTAAACTATTTGGTAAGTGGTAATGAATAACAAAGCGAATATTTCCTTTATTAATTCCCATACCAAACGCACTTGTTGCACATAAAATCCGAATGTTATCATGAATAAACTGCTCCTGAATTCTGATTCTATCCTCACTCGACATATCTGAATGATAACTCTGAACAGTATAAGGTAAGCAATTATTCAGATACTGAGAGACGCGATCGGCTTCTTTTTTACTAGAAAAATAAATAATCCCCGGCACTTCTTTTTCCATTAAAAAGTCTTCCAAGTAACTTAATTTATCATCCGTTTCAACAACATCATAATAAATATTTTCACGGTTAACGGATTGAGCAACCTCGACAAATGTTTCTGATTCAAATAACTGTTGTGCGATATCACGTTTTACGTCTTCAGTTGCTGTCGCCGTTAAAGCTAACGTTAAAGGGTTTCCTAATCGTTGCTTAATATCTTTTAAAGCCAGATAACTTGGTCTAAAGTCATGCCCCCACTGAGAAATACAATGTGCTTCATCGACTACAAACAAACTAATCGTTAGCTTTTCAAAATAGTGCAATACCTCTTCTTGACTCAACGCTTCTGGACTAATAAAAATAAACCGATACTGGTTGAGTCGATTTAATACAAATCGGCGCGAACGTTTTTCTAATAGACTATTAATCGCGATAACCGATTTTTCACCATTTCGCCTTAGTAAGGACACTTGATCTTCCATCAATGAGATGAGTGGTGACACAATCACCGTCTGTCCTTTGTTTACATAATAACTAGGAAATTGATAGCACAACGATTTACCTGCACCTGTTGGCAAAATCGATAAAACGGATTTCCCCTCTACAATAGATTGAATTGTTTCTTTTTGACCCTTGCGAAACGTGTCAAATTGAAATTTTTGTTTAAGAAAGGTCTCTAACATCATTTTTCACCTCATATTGTCACGTAAATAAAATTGATAAAATTTAAATTCATAAAATGTTAGTTCAGGAATATCTCGTACAACCACAGAATATTTCCACATTTTATATTCAGGGTATTTTAAGCTATAGTTATTTAATTTTTCTTTCAAAGAGGGGGTTAAATATGTCATTAACTGAGAACTGGGTTGTTTCATATGTATTTCAATAAAATGATCCGTTATCGTACTTGGTTTTAATCGTCTCATATGTGCCACTTCTTCTATGGAATGCCCTTTTTCCAATAAACGTCGAGTTAAATCTACCGTATCCTGTTCTTCTTGCTTTTTTATGTCTTCTATAATAGATAAAAACAAGGGATACTGCTCTGGTTCTTTATATACCAACTCTAAAAACAGGTGTATGGCACTTTTATGATGCAAATAATAATACAACAGACCTTTATCAGATTGCTGTGACAATTGAGAGAATGTATACCCAATCACCCCATCACCTACTAATTGAGCCACTAATATTTCCTGTTCTTCTATTGGTAAATATGAAAGAACAGTTTGCCATTCATTAAAAAAATTATGCACCAAATGTGGTCCATCAACTTGAACCAACCATTGTTTCAGTTGCAATTGATGAACGGGGTTATTATCAATAGGAATATAATCTGAATTACGGTGACTTTTATAACTAATGACTTGAGAGACAAACAATAAACGCAACAAAAAAGCATCATCCATTTTGTCATAATCAAACGACTGAAGTGTCAGCTTAGAAAATTCTAATGTTGTTATTTTTTCTTTACCTTTAGCAGTTAATATGACAAATTTGTCCTCTACTTCTTTTAAGTAATCATTAGAGATCAGCATCAATATATATGCATTATATTGCTCTTTGGTTAATTTTGGAAATAAATTGAAGTAGTCTAATATTCCATGCAACCTCCCATAGCTTAAAACAGATGTTGTTTTCTTACCTTTTAAAAGGTGATATAATGTGGAATGACGCATGACATCACCTGAATGAAAAAAATATAATATCATATCTTCTATGAACAAATACTACCACCTCGAAGGAGTTTTTATATGCTATGTAAAATTATACCAGAAAAATGTATTGCTTGTGGCTTATGCCAAATAAAAGCACCAGAACTATTTGACTATCATGATAATGGTCTAGTTAAATTTAAAGACTCAAATACACTAGAAGAACATTTTTCTGAACCAATTGCTGATACATTACTTGAAGCTTACCAAAAATGCCCTACAAGAGCTATTGAATTAAAAAAATAATCTATAAGCCTTCGTATTGAAAGCTTATAGATTTTTTTATGGTAAAACATTCAGCACCTCATTAGCAACTAACTCACTAAATTTTTCTCCGCCTTCTGGTACTAAATGGATGCCATCTTCGTCAAACCATTCTCTATGGCCATCAGCATAGCTTTTCCAATCTATCAAGTGTGCATTTTTATACTTCTTAGTTGACTTAGCTAATGTATCATTCACCGAAGCTTGCCAAGGTCTATCAACTAAAGTATTAACAAAGAAAACTTGTCTGTCACCAATTGTTTGCATTATGTTATCAATATCACTTTCTTTAAAACTACCATTTGTTCCTAATACAACTAAAACCACATCACCTAGTTGTTTGTCTTTATCCAACTTATCAAATACTTTCTGACTATCGACTAACTGTCTTCCTACTTCAGCATCAATGTGACTGTGTGGAAAATACGTTTGAAGTTCAGGTGCAGCACTTAGTAACACAGAGTCTCCAATCGCTCCAAGAGATACTTTCGCAATTTTCTCTTTTTGACTTGGACTTAAACCACTCGCTTCTTCCTTAGACGATTCAGTCGTACTTGATGTTGTCGTTTCCTGAGTCGTTGAAGACGTTGTTTTTGTCGACCCGCTCGTTTTTTGCACTTCACTGGATGAGCTGGCAAGTTGTTTATTATGTTGCTCTACTGCTTGTTTATTTTTTTCTAATTTTTTTTGTAATGCAACAGCCGAATCCATCTTACCAGACGGAGATACAGCAACCCCATAAATAAATGTCCCCAGGAATAGTAAAAAAATAACTAAAGCTGGAATATTTTTTTGGAAATAAGATTTACCGATTACCCACAGTTCTTTCACATTACCCATGCGTCTAATTTTATTGATTAAACGATAGGTTAATTCTGATAATACGCCGATTATAGTAAGTTGAATGACCCCGTGTAATAAAGCATTTGTTCCATCCCATTTTAATTGGTCTGTATAAACAACCATAACCGGTAATTGCCACAGATAAATCTCATAACTTCTTGAGCCTATCCAACGTATAATTGGGTTAGTCAATGCCCCACTAAATTTTTCTTCTTCTATAATTAAGCCTAACACAACCATTGATATCACACTAAATAAGAACATCCCACCACGATAAACAAAGAAACCACTATCTGAAAATAGGAATAAAGACCCTATTATTAAAACTAATCCTACAATAAACGTTGTTAACTTTTTCCAGAAATCAATTGATTCAATTTGTTCATGGTAAATGCGTAAAATAAACGCAAGAGAAGACCCCATCATCACTGAAAATAAACGAGTATCAGTCCCGTAATAAATTCGGTTAATTGACTCAGGCGTGTAAAATGCCATCATCAATACCGCGGACAAGCCCGTAATAAATAAAATAATCTGATTAATTTTTTTATAATCTTTCAATTTATAAAGTAAGATAGCTAAAATAATCGGCCACACTATATAAAACTGACCTTCAATAGACAACGACCATAAATGGGTAAATGGTGATTCGTTTGAAAAACGATCAAAATAAGAAAAACCATTGGCAATCTGCCACCAATTATTCACATTAAATATGCTGGAAGTTATAATTTCTTTAAAATTTAATAGATATTTTTTTGATATAAATGGAAATATACTCCCTGTAACGATAAATAAAACAAGCAACGAAGGATAAATACGTTTCACTCGCCTAAAGTAAAAGTCCCGTATTTTAATTTTTTGTCTATTTTCCCATTCAAACAGGAGTATGTCTGTCATTAAATAACCCGAGATGACAAAAAATAAAGGCACTCCTAAAAAGCCTCCAGACACCGATTGTGGCATCAAATGGTATAAGATTACCCCGATGACTGCAATTGCCCTTAAGCCATCAATCCCTTTGATATATTTTCTTTTGTGCATGTTCATACTCCTCTATAATAAAACAATATATAACATATATTAAATTAAGTTTACAAATATTTCAAACATATTTGTCTAATTTTTATATTTTCTTATAAACTATTTTGTTGATAACAAAAAAACAACCATAATCTGGTTGTTTTATGTTTAATTGCTCACTTTTTTTGCAATTCTTTTTTCAAGTACTGGAATGACTTTTTTGTAAACGACAAAAAATGCGACTCCAACAGCTATTCCTTTAATTAAATTAAATGGGATAATACCGTATAAAATCATCGTTGCAATTGACATACCAAAATCCATGCCCAATACATTTAAATAAAACGGTGTAATAACAAAGTAATTAGCCACACTCATGAATATAGTCATTAAAACTGTTGCATACATAATACCTTGAATTAAATTTTTGTTTGAATGTTTCTTCTTCATCATGCTATAAATTGGTACTAAATAACAGACTGTTGCTAAAAATCCAGCTCCGTTACCGATTAATGCTCCTAGATTTCCACCACTTGTGATGAAATTTAGCGTCGAACGAATAAATGCTACTAAAATACCACTAACTGGACCATATAAAAATGTTCCAATTAAGATTGGAATATCACTAAAATCCAATTTCAGCCACCCAAATACTGGTAAAATTGGTATCTCAATAAACATTAAAAGATACGCAATCCCCGCTAGTAGTGATAGTGTCACCATTTTTTCTGTCTTACCTGTGTTCATAAGAAAATCCCCCTATTCAGGACCATCCCCGGAAAAGACTTGGATCAAGTACACAAAAAAACTGCTTTCTTGCCGTTTACGCGCGCAAAAAAACAGTGGTTTACTTGATTGTATACTCAAATAAGCCCTATCTTCTTTACTCCAGACTCTAACTGTCGGTATTGGAATTTCACCAAATCGGCTAGTCATCATAGGATAACTAGTTCGTGGACTTTAACCACCGGTCGGGAATTACACCCTGCCCGTGAAGACGACCTTTAATATTTTTATAATTTCATTATACCGTAATTTTTTTATAAAGCAACAAAAACTTACTCTTGGTTAGCTAAAACGTATAATTGACTGACTTCTTTTTTAGTCATTTCTCTGTAGTCACCTGGATTTAAGCCAAATAAATCAAGTGTGGCAACTTTTTCACGCTTTAATTTCATCACTGGTAAATCAACCGCTGCTAACATATTTTTAACTTGGTGATTACGTCCCTCATGGATAATCAATTCCACGACAGAAGTATTTTTTCTAGCATCTGTTGATAAAATTTTAAATCGTGCTGGCGCTGTTTTTCTACCATCAATTCTAATGCCATTACGTAATGGTTTTAATAGTTCTTTTGTCGCAATGCCTTTAACTTTTGCGACATATACTTTATCAATTTCGTGTTTTGGATGAGTTAACAGATTTGCAAATTCACCATCATTGGTCATAATCAATAGTCCTGATGTATCATAGTCTAGTCGACCAACTGGAAAAATACGCTCAGGAACACTATGAAAATAATCTGTTACGACTGGGCGATCTTTATCATCTGATACAGCTGAGATGACATTTTTTGGCTTATAAAACAAATAATACACTGGTTGCTCTTGATAAATCGGCACACCATCTACTTCAACTTTATCTGACTGACTGACTTTTACACCTAATTCTGTTACTTTTTTGCCATTAACCGTCACACGTCCTGCTTGGATTAATTCTTCTGATTTTCTTCTTGAAGCCACACCACAATGTGCCATCACTTTTTGTAATCGTTCCATTTAGTTCACTCTTCTTTCTCTTCGTCAAACTGCTCTTTAAATCGGTCAAAAAACAAATCAGTCGATTCTAAATCATCTTCTAATTCCTCATCTAACTCATGAATATCTGGTAAATCTTCAATACTTTTTAATCCAAAATAATCAAAAAAGTAAGCCGTTGTACCATATAAAATCGCTCGACCTGGTCCGTCAACTCGCCCTTTTTCTTCAATCAATTGCTTATGCACTAGTTTTTGAATCGAACCTGAACTCTGCACCCCTCTTATTTGTTCAATTTCAGATCGAGTGATAGGTTGCTTATAAGCAATAATTGCCAATGTTTCCAGTGCAATTTTCGACAATCTTTGATTAATAGAAGATTGGGCATAATCTTTTAATAAAGGTGCCATCTCTTTTTTAGTGGTCATCATAAAACGATCCCCTGCCTCTAAAATTGTCAACGCACTACTTGGGTTATCTTCATGTGCTTGTTTTAATTCTTCTAATGCTTGATAAATTGTTGCTGTGGGTTCATTCATCAAATGACTCAGCTCATTTAGTCCAATGCCCTCTTCTCCTGATACAAACAGCAACGCTTCAATTTTTTGTCCTAACATCTATTGTCCCTCTTTATTAAAAATCTGGATAGCCATATCCACTGATGACTGTTTCACCACGATGTCTCTACTCTTAATTAATTCTAACATAGCAAGAAATGTCATCACAATCTCTGAGCGTGTATAAACGGTAAATAACTCGTCAAACAACACATAATCTGTTTTAGATAGTGCTCTTACCCGGCTCATCACAAACTCTATCCTATCATCAATGGTGTAATCTTCCATCACAATACTTGTTTCCATGGGTTCCATTTGTTTTGCTCGAGTCATGACATCATGAATCGCTAAATAAAGATCAATCATTGTCACCTCATTGGGTTCAAGTGGTGCACACTCTTTTTCATAATCGGATAAATCAGTGGCTTCTTTGGTAAAATAATCACCACGCTCAGTTTCCATCTCTTTTAAAACCGTTGCGACATACTTAAATTTTTTATAATCTAATAACTGTTGAACCAACACTTCACGTGGATCTAGTACGTCGTATTCACTCTCATCGTCTACTTCAACAACTTCTTGTGGCAATAGCATTTTACTTTTTATCGACATAAGCGTTGCTGCCATCACTAAAAACTCTCCAGCAATCTCTAAATCAAGTGTACGCATTGTGTGTATGTAATTCATGTACTGCTCAGTAATTTCAGCAATCGGGATATCATAGATATCAATCTCAAGTGTTTTGATTAGATGAAGCAATAAATCAAGCGGCCCTTCAAAAATATCTAATTTTACATTTAATTCTTCCATACTTCTACCTCACGCTCTTGGGAAATGTTCTTTGTAGACATCAGCTAGTCGTTGTTTACTGATATGCGTGTATATTTGAGTAGTTGATATATCCGCATGCCCTAATAATTCTTGAACGATGCGCAAATCAGCGCCATTTTCTAGCAAATGTGTCGCAAAGCTATGGCGAAGTGTATGAGGTGTCACATCTTTTTCAATCCCCACTTCTGTCACATAAATTTTTAAATTTTTCCAAATTCCCTGTCTAGAAAATGGTTTACCCTGATAGTTTAAAAATAACACATCGTTTGTCGCATCACTTTTATTTTTTATTGCCAACTCTGGACGTGATTTTTCTAAATATGTGTTAATCCAATCAATCGCTTGATCTCCTAAAGGTACAATTCGTTCCTTATCACCTTTACCTAACGTTTTTAACAACCCAATAGTCAAATGCAAATCACTTAACTTTAAAGTAATTAATTCCGTCACACGAAGTCCTGTGGCATACATCACTTCTAAAATGGCACGATCTCGTATACCTAATACAGTGGTCGTATCAGGGGCTTCAATAATTTTTTCAACTTCTTCAATTGACAACGTTTTGGGTAACGACTGTCTTTTTTTCGGTGTATCAATATATTGCATGGGATCTGTATCAGTATGACGCTCTTGACGTAAAAATTGATGAAATTTGCGCAAGCTCGATACCATACGAATAATCGTAGTAGACGATTTGTTTTCTTCTTTTAAAAAAGTCAAAAAATCCATTATCACAAAACGATCAATCTGACTTAACTCATGAATCCCTCTATTATCTAAATAGGCCAAATATTGATTTAAATCACGTTCATAACTGACAATCGTATTATATGATAACCCTCGTTCAATCTTTAAATAATGCAAATACTCTTCCAAATACGTTCTCATACTATCTCCCCAATCAATAGTAATTATTTTAACAGTTTTTATACGCAAATACTATCTTAAAAATACAGATGAATTTTTATTATTTTACATAGACTTTTTAATCGTTAAATTATACAATAAACATATTGGTCAAAAGGAAGGAGGAACATATGTGTTTCCAAAGAAAGAAACATATAAAAATATCAAACTATTAGACTTTTTAAATATAAATAGTAAACATTATACAGATGAATTTGATGATATATACCATCAAAAAAAGAATTACTTTTATCTGTCGTTAATTTTTTTCATTCCTGTTTCTCTCATCCTGACAATTTTTGTGATGATTAACTTTCCTGTTCCATGGTGGCTATCACCAATAGTTTTCATTTTGTTTTCTATTATTGGTTTTTTCTTCATTTCACTTCCCATGTATCAATCATTCATTAAAGAATGTATAGAAGCAGAAAAATACGTCTGTCAGCGAGTTGACGAGCATTTATCAGAGCTTGCTAAACAAGAGTTTTTTACTAAAGACTCAAAAGTCAAACGATTATTAAACCAAGAATTTGAATTAATCGCCCTAACTAGTGCGACAAGAGAAGACTTAAATGTGATTATGCAAAACAAGTCACTCAGCACAGCTGATTGTCCAATCATGACATTGAATAACCCTCAGTTCAAACAAACAAAACGTATTTTCTTTGAGAAACGACCACTAAATCCAGTTATTTTAGTCAAAATTAATTTGATTAATCGCACCACAAAACGTTTATCTAAACAAATTATCTTACCAATTGAGTTTGAATTGGTTCGAGGACTTGTTAGTGAACAAATTATTTTTCTGGAAAAAGATAACTACATAGTGAACCCATATCTTCATATTGATGCGGATAATTTCAAATTACTTTATGTACCTGAACGCGAGGAATTTTTAAGACGAGAGCATCCGCCTATTGATATCACATAAAAAAACAAGTCATCTACTCAACAGACGACTTGTTTTTTTCTTGACAAGATTGGCAAATACCATGAAAAGTTAGGCGATGATCTGTCACTTTAAAACAAAAATTTGTTTCCACTATTTTCTCAACATCGCCTAATAAATCCTCTTCAATTTCATCAATATTACCACACTCTAAACACAATAAATGATGGTGAAAATGTTTAGCTCCTTCTTTTCTCATATCATATCTTGATAACCCATCATTAAAATTTACTTTATCCAGTACATTTAATTCTGTCAACATTTCAAGCGTACGATAGACAGTCGCTAAGCCAATATCAGGTGTCTTTAATTTTACTAGCATATAGATTTCTTCAGCTGACAAATGATCTTTTTCATTTTCAAGTAGCACTAAAACTGTTGCTTCACGTTGCGGTGTCAATTTATAATTGGCTTCGTGTAACTGATCTTTTATCCTCTGCAATGCTAGTCCTTGCTGTTCCATAGTAGCTTGCACATCCTTTTTTATAATCATTCTTATTATCACTTAAAATAAGTTCATATAAATTATAATTTATCTAATGTACAAAATCAACCTATTCTCAATTAGATGGCTAATCTTTAACCAAATAGGTTTTTCCATCTTTTTGAATCACACGTTTTTCTTTCATTAATGACCCTAAAGCACGTTTAAATTGTCCTTTACTAATCGCGAACGTTTGCTTAATTTCTTCTGGGGTGGATTTATCGCTAAAGGGAATCATTCCATCTTGAGAACGTTCTAAGAAGGTTAAAATCATTTGCGCGTCATCAGAGATTACTTCATAAGCTCTTGGTTTTAATGACATGTTTAACATGCCATCAGGACGAACACCAATCACTCGACCATTTACGATTTCACCTAAACGTGGTTCATCATATCGTTCTGATGGGTGGATAAATGCCACATACTGCTCATCAGTAAACACAAAAGTCCCCACCATTTTTAAGCGGTACACAACGCCTGTGATATTTTTATTCTTCATTGATTCTTCATCTGCTGCTTTTGACATCGCTAAAAACGTCATATCGTCTGCTATATTTGCCCAAAGTCTTGCTTTTTCATCTACTGACAATCGAACTAATAACTTGTCACCTTTTTTCGGCCATAATTGTTTCATCTCTGGTAACTCATCAAGAGAAACTACCACTTCTTTATCTGGTAAACCGATATCAACAAACACCCCTAAATCACGTCTTGAATCAACTACTTCAGCAAAGCCAAATTTATGTTGTTGAATCTCTGGAATGGTTGTTGTAAAAATTCGATCATGCTTTTGATTTTCATAACCAAACCCTTCCACCATATCTCCTATTTTAAAATCGCCTTCGGACTTATTTAAATGAAACGTCACACCATTTTTTTGCACAAAAAATAACTGATCGTTTTCATCAATAATTAATCCGCTCCACACGCTACCTATTAAATCTTTCATGTATTTTGCCCATCCTTTCGTTGTTCTCACATTATATCATAATTTATTCGCCAATTAATTAAAAGTTAATAGCAAACCACTTATCTGATTATTTCGACCTTTTATCTTAAAAACATTTTCTTTTTAGTCTTCCTACTTTATTATACGTTCTAGAGGTGATGATAATTATGAAACTTATTGAAGTATCAAACTTAACAAAAAAATATGGAAATTTTACTGCCCTAGACAACTTATCGATGGATATCTATGCAGGACAACTAACAGCATTTTTAGGAACAAACGGGGCTGGAAAATCTACCACAATCAATTTATTAACAGGTATCCAACAACCAACATCTGGCAAAATCGACTATAATGAATCCTATAGTAAAGACATTGGTATTGTTTTCCAAAACAGTATCTTAGATAATAAACTAACTGTTTGGCAAAACTTAGCCACTAGAGCTTATATGTACAAACACATTACAATCCAAGATCTTGAAAACTTAATGTCTCAAACAGGTGTTAATCAATTTTCTCATAAACGATATGGTGATTTATCAGGTGGTATGAAACGTAAAGTTGATATTACCAGAGCACTAATTAATCACCCTACTTTAATATTTTTAGATGAACCTACTACTGGTCTAGATGCACAATCTAGAATAGAAATATGGCAACTGCTAAAAGAGTTGCAACAAACAAAAAACCTTGCTATTTTTTTGACTACTCACTATTTAGAAGAAGCTGAATATGCAGATAATATTTATATTTTACAAAAAGGACAACTCATTGCACACGGCTCTGCTAATACTTTAAAAAAGACGTATGGAGAACAATTATTATGGGTAGTTCCCTCTACCAACTCTTCTTTTTTAAACACTCTAGAATTTAAAAACTATCAAATAGATAAATATAAAGGTATTGGTATCCCTGTGCAAAATTATGATGAAGCTATCCTATTACTAAATAAATATCACAATCAGATACTTGATTTTTCATTTCAACCCATTACACTCTCAGAAGTGTTCATTCAACTAACGAAAGAGGTATAAATATGAAGGCTATTGCTAAGAGAAGTATTTACTTATACTTAATTAATCCAATTAATATGTTTTTTTCTTTACTGGGATCCCTTATTGTATTTTTCCTTTACTTACTATTCATTAAACAAAATATTGTCTCTCAATTCCAAGATATCACATCTTCGACAGCTTTAATCAATCTGTGGATGCTAGGTGCTTTATTAACAGTGACTTCATTGACCACCTCTTTTTCTGCCATTGGTCAGTTCATTCAAGACAAATCATCTAATAAATTAATTGATTTCACAATGACAGATATTTCGGCTATTAATCTACTAAATGGTTATTTCATTAGTTCATTTATTGTTTCACTCATCATGCAAAGCATTGTGTTCTTATTTGTTATAATATTTTTTCTAATAATTGGCGAACCTTTAAATTTAACTATTAATCAATACTTGTCACTTTTTCCAATCATGTTGATAACATCACTCACTTCGACAAGCTTTAATTTAATGATTTGTGCATTTATCAAAAATGAAGCAACACTAAGAACAATCGCTAGTATCATGGGCGCACTATCAGGTTTTTTGACAGGGGCATATATTCCAATAGGCGCTTTAAGTGATTCAGCTAAAAATATCATTCGTCTCTTTCCCTTATCTTACTCGTCTAGTATGTTCAGATACACTTTGATGAGCCCTTTACTAAACAGTTTACCAAAAAAACAATCACTGTTTCTTGAAAAATTTTTGGGGTTAAATTTTGATTGGAAAGCATCATTAAACTCTATCCAATTAAATATTACTGTACTTTTCTTATTTTCTTTTATCTGCCTTAGTATGATATTCTTAATGCGTAAATACATTTTAACAACTACTCTATCTGAAAGGAATTAACTGTTGTGCATATTTTTTTCAAACAAAATAAACAACTCTCAAAAGAAGATATTAATATTCAAATTGAATCTGCTGAACACTCAGATAGCATCAAACAATTAAAGCATTATATTAGGCAATTCAATCGGCAACAGTTAATCATTTCTTCTGAAGGTCGATACTATACCGTTGATACCAAAAATATTCTCTTTATTGATGTATTAGGTGACTTTTGTACTATACATTTAAATGATCAATCCTTAACTTATCGAAAAAGTCTTTCACAGCTTGAAACAGAATTACCAAAGCATCATTTTCAAAGAATTTCTCGCTATTGTATAATTAATTTAAACTCGATTCACCACATTGACAATAGTTTGTCTGGTAATATGAGTGTTCAACTGATTAATGGCGAGTCATTAACTATTAGTAGAAGGTATTGGAAAAAAGTGAAAGAGAGGTTATTAAACCATGACTAAACAACTAAAAAAACTCATTAATCTAGCGTTTATCGGCGTAGGATTTGGCTCATTTTTTTATTTAATCACCAAGCTTTTTTTAGATAATCCAACTACCATTTCCAGATATGAAGTAATCCATTATTGGATAATGAGCATACTAATCTCATGGTATTCATTGCTTTTTAAAAGCAATAAACTCTCTAATTATTCTCTTTTCCCTCTTCATTTTGTCCTGACATTTATGACTGTTGTGACAACAAATTACTTAACGCTTTCTGTTTATACCATTAAAGAAGTCATTCTTACTTTTATCATTTTTTTCGTCATTTATGTAATTGTTTTTATCACCATATCCATACAAAACAAACAATCAATTCATAGGATCAATCAAATTATAAACAACAAAAGAGATAACTGAGTCACTGCTCAATTATCTCTTATTTTTCTGGTAATTCTTTTTTCCACATTAAAGATAAGAAACTTGTCAAAAGTAACACAATAGCTGACACATAGTATGGGTAGAAATGATTGATATCAAATAACATCCCCGAAGCCATTGGTCCTAAAATATTACCAAAACTGGTAAAAGTTGAGTTTAACCCATTAACCGTTCCTTGTCTGTCTCCTGCGTGTTTGGATAAATACGTTGTAATACCTGGTCGCAATAAGTCAAATGCTAAAAACACCACAAACGTCGACAATACAACGACCCACTTGCTATCTGTAAAGGCAATCACCCCAACAAATATAGCGCTCGCAAAAAACGATACTCGAATTAATCCGACCTCACCAATTCGCTTGATAATCCCATCAAAAAAGACCACCTGACAAATCAAAGCCAACACACCACTTACGGTGATAATTGCCGCAATTTCTGAGGTTGAAAAATTAAAATTAATGGTCGCCATGATACTATAAATTGATTCAAATGATTGCAACCCAAATGACGAAATCAAAATAACGACAAATGGGAATGTAAAGATTGGATCTTTTAAAATATCCATTACAGAGCCTTTCTCTGCAACTTGACCATGAACCAATTGTTTCTCAGGCTCTTTCAGAATGAGCATGGTCATAATGAATCCAACAAACGCTAAAAACGCCGCAGCAAAAAATGGGACCCTCATACCAAAATGGGCTAAAAATCCACCTACTCCTGGTCCAATGATAAACCCACCACTAATGGCAGCAGAAACTAATCCCATGGCTTTTGGTCGTTCATCAAACGTGGTTACATCTGCGACATATGCAGTAACTGATGGCATGATTAACGCAGCTGCAATCCCACCAAGTCCACGAGAGACGTACAACCAACTGACCACTTGACCTAAACCAAAAATCAGTTCTGAAATAGCAAAAATTAACATCCCGATTGCAATGATTAATTTTCGTCCGACTTTATCAGACAAACTACCGGCAATCGGCGACACAATTAATTGCAGCACAGCAAAAACAGAAATCATCAATCCCATAGTAGAGCCTGACAAATGCATGTCTTCTTTTAACATTGGCATAACTGGAATAACTAAACCGGCACCCAAAAACACTAAAAATAAATTAGAAATTGCTAAATACATCATACTTTTTTTATTTACCATTTATTTTATGCTCCTTTCCTATAAGTCTAATCTAAACTATTCTACACTACTCGTCTGAAAAAAAGCCATAGTATTTCAAAATATTTTTTTAACCTGCTTTTTATACACATAAAAAATAAAGGATAGGAGTTTACCACTCCCACCCTTATTTTATTAAAACACTTATTTTGATTAATTAAATAGTTGTTTCGCCTTCGTAGATATATCCTTGACGAGGATCAATTGTTAAAATTGTTCCATTTGAGATAACTGACGTTGCATCTTCAACACCAACAACTACTGGAATGTTTTCAGCAATAGCAACAACTGCTGCATGGCTAGTTAATCCACCATCTTCAACAACGATAGCTGAAGCTTTTGAGATAGCTGGCATGTAATCTTTATCTGTTGTTTTCACAACTAAGATAGCACCATCTTCCATCGCTTTGTTTGCTTCGTCAGCTGAAGAAGCAACGATTGCTTTAGCTGAAACAGCTGTGTCACCAATTCCTTGGCCAGCACATAATTTAGAACCAATTAACTGAATTTTCATTAAGTTAGTTGTACCTTTTTCACCGATTGGCGCTCCAGCAGTAATGATGATTAAATCACCATCTTTAGAGAATCCAGTTTCTTTTGCAATTTTAGTTGCAAGAACAAACATATCATCTGTAGAATCTGGTTTAGATGTTACTGTTGGGAATACACCCCAGTTTAATGCTAAACTTCTTGCTACACGATCTGTAAATGTTGCCGCTACAATGTGAGCTTTTGGACGGTATTTAGAAATCATACGTGCTGTATGTCCTGATTCTGTCGCAGCCACAATTGTTTGGATATCTAAGTTTTTAGCTGTATGTCCAACTGCTTGACCAATTGATTCAGTCATATCAGTTTTTCTATGTAATTTAAGCGCATATGCATCACGATCAGTTAAATCAGCTTCTGTACGAACAGCGATATTTCTCATTGTTTTAACAGCTTCGATTGGGTATTCCCCAGCAGCTGTTTCACCAGATAACATCACTGCGTCAGTTCCATCGTAAATCGCGTTTGCCACGTCACTTGCTTCAGCACGTGTTGGACGAGGATTTTTTTGCATAGAATCTAACATTTGAGTCGCTGTAATAACTGGTTTACCTAATGCATTACATTTTCTAATCATTTCTTTTTGTACAACTGGTACATTTTCAGTTGGAATTTCAACACCCATGTCACCACGAGCAACCATTAAACCACTAGATACTTTTAAGATATCATCTAAGTTATCAATACCTTCTTGGTTTTCAATTTTAGAAATAATTTGAATATGTGTTGCGTTGTTTTGTTCTAAGATTTCAGTGATTTCTAACACGTCACTTGGGCGACGAACAAAACTTGCCGCGATGAAATCAACGTCGTTTTCAATACCAAAACGAATATCAGCTGCATCTTTTTCGGTGATACCAGGTAAGTTAATACTTACATTAGGAACGTTAACGCCTTTTTTGTTTTTCAATACGCCTTCGTTTAATACTTTTGTGACGATTTCTTTATTAACTGAATCGATTTCGATTACTTCTAAGTCAATTAATCCATCATCTAAAAGGATATGGCTTCCTACATGAACATCATCAATTAAACCTGGGTAAGTAATTGAGAATTTTTCTTTTGTTCCTTCTACTTCACTCATTGCAATGCGAACTATATCACCAGTCGTTAATTCAACGATGCCATCTTTCATATTATGCGTACGAATTTCTGGACCTTTTGTATCTAATAAAATTGCAATGGTTTTACCAGTAATTTTTGCCGCTTCACGAATATTTTTAATACGTGCTCCATGTTCTTCAAAATCTCCATGTGAGAAGTTCAAGCGAGCTACGTTCATTCCTGAATTCATTAATTCAACTAATGTGTCTAAAGATTCACTTGCTGGACCGATTGTACAAACAATTTTAGTTTTTTTCATGTAAAAAACGCTCCTTAGTATTTTTTTATTTATATTAAAATGAGATTTGATGATTTAGATCATACAAACTCAAATCTGGCTGATGTTTCTTTTGTTCTAATGTTTCAATGATATCATTTGCCACAACTTCATTGTTTACAGAACCAATACATAATCCACCTTGACCATTTTTTAGTAAGTCAACTGCAAATCCACCGAATTTACTTGCTAAAACACGATCTCGAGCTGATGGTGCTCCACCACGTACAACGTGTCCTAATACGGATACACGGGCATGGAAATCTCCGTACTCTGCTAATTCGTCAGCAAATTTATGACCTGACATCACACCTTCTGCTAAGACGATTAAACAATGTTTTTTACCACGGTCACGGCCTTCACGAATTTTTTGAGCAACTTGCGCCATATCAAAATCATGTTCTGGGATAATAATATCATCTGCTCCACCGGCAACACCTGCCCATAAAGCGATATCTCCAGCATCACGACCCATTACTTCAATAATAAAGGTACGTACGTGAGATGTTGCCGTGTCACGTATTTTATCCATTGCATCTAATACAGTGTTAATAGCTGTATCAAATCCAATTGTGTAATCTGTCATTGGAATATCGTTGTCGATTGTTCCTGGAATACCAACAGCTGGGAATCCACGTTTTGTTAAGGCTAACGCACCATGATAACTACCGTCACCACCGATAACAACTAATCCTTCGATACCGAATTTGTTTAGTTGTTCAATTCCTTTAAGTTGTCCTTCTTCTGTTGCAAACTCTGGGTAACGTGCTGAATACAACACAGTTCCACCACGTTGGATGATATCCCCTACATCTGGAACATCTAACTTACGAATATCACCAGCGACTAAACCAGCAAATCCATAGTTTATACCATAAACTTCCATACCTTCATAAATGGCTTTACGTGTTACCGCACGAATAGCAGCATTCATACCAGGTGCATCTCCACCACTCGTCAAAATAGCAATGCGTTTCATAGTTATAACCACCTTTACTAAGTTGTACTTACTCATGTATTTTTATTATGTAAAAAATACTTAAATCCAAAGACTATTCTACCATTATTTTCTGTAAATGTCTTTGCCTATCTATAAAAATTGAAAAAAAATTGAAAATACATTTTATCTTCTAATGTTTTTTTAAGAATCATTTCACTTGAATATGATCATCCCTTCACCTAATAAAGAACTCACCTTACTGATTAATTCAGGATTATCATTTACCCAATAACGCTTATTTAACAATGTGTTATCATGTTTATGACGAAATACTAAAATAACCGGGCACTCTCCTGGAAATGATAATAACACACTTTGTAAATCCGCTAACAATTGATTCGTGTCATTTTCTTTCGTTATATTTATGAAACATCTTAAAACTTCTTTTACATCTTTCGCTAAACGAACATCATTGGCAATGATTTGTAATTCTTGATTATAACGACTTTTTTCTACTTTTCCTCTAACAACATAAACTTCTTGTTCCCCTAATATAGATTGTACTGCTCGGTATACGGTTGGAAAAAGCGTGACAGACAACTTACCCGTTTGATCTGTTCCTTCAAGAAATGCCATTGATTCCCCTTTTTTCGTGCGAATTTTTTTCACGCTAGATGAATACAACAACACCGTCACTTCTTGATTAGGTATTAGCTGCGATGCTTTAGTAGTAGATAGACTAATGAATTTATTTGCATAAAAATCAACTGGATGAGCAGACACATAAGTCCCTAAGTATTCCACTTCTTGTTCCAATTTTTCTTCAACAGTAAAATCTGTACATGTTTCCTTCTTTAAAGCAAGCATATCTAATAAATCTACACTGCCACCACTATATTCGATATTTTGTATCATAGAATCCAAGTCAATAATCAACTGTTTTCTATTTTGATGCAACCGATCAAACGCACCAATATAAATCAATGGCAAAATATTCGCTTGTTTTAACCATTTGCCACTAATTCGTATCAGGAAATTCTCTAATGACTTAAATGGACCACCTTCTTTTCGAATGGTTAAAAGATGTTGGATAAAATCTTTTCGAATCCCTTTAACCGATGAAAAGCCATAAATAATATTGCCTTTATTAAAAGTAAAACTGTATTCACTTCTATTAATATCTGGTGGAGTAATCGTTAAACCGGCTTCTTTTGCCTCAACCACGTATTCGTTCATTTTTGCTGGATTATTTTTCACTGAATGTAAAATTGCTTGGAAAAAGGCCGTTGGATAATGAACTTTTAAATACGCCATCTGATACGCAATCACTGAATACACGACTGCATGCGAACGGTTAAACCCATAATTAGCAAAACGCTCGATGTAATCATACACTTGCATCGCCACGTCTTTTGTATAGCCTTGTTTTAACGCACCATTGACAAAATGATCACGCTCTGTATCAATCACATCCTTGCTTTTTTTACTAATCGCACGACGTAAAATATCCGCTTCACCTAAACTAAATCCAGCCATTTTAGATGCCACTTGCATAACCTGTTCTTGGTAAACAATAATCCCATAAGTATAATGTAAAATTGATTTTAAACTGTCATGCGGATAAGTAATTGGCTCTTGTCCTTTTTTTCGTCGCACAAACGTGTCAATGTTTTCCATTGGACCCGGTCGATACAACGCATTGACTGATGCGATATCTTCAATGGATGTTGGACCTAATTTCCGCAGAACATTTTTTATTCCTTTTGACTCAAATTGAAACACGCCGACCGTGTTGCCTTGTCTAAATAATTCTAACGTTTTTTCATCATCTAAAGGAATATCGGCTAATGATAAATGATTTCCTGTCTGATATTCGATTGAAGATAGTGCGTTTCCTATGATAGAAAGGTTTCGTAAACCAAGAAAATCCATTTTTAACAAACCAATCTCTTCAACTTCTCCCATCGCAAACTGGGTTAATGGAATACCATTGTTTCCTTCTTGCAGTGGAATGAGATTTGTTAAGTCTTGGTCACTAATCACAACCCCTGCTGCATGCGTTGACACGTGTCTTGGCAATCCTTCAATTCGTTTTGCTGTATCAAAGAGTAACTTATTTTTATAAGAATGACCCACTAATTCACGCAATGTTTTCGATTTATCATACGCCTCACTAAGTGTTATCTTTAAATCTTTTGGAATAGCATTAGCCCAACGATTGGCTTCATTTTGTGATAAACCAAACACGCGACTGACATCTCTGACAGCCATTTTCGCCGCAAGAGTACCAAACGTTGCAATTTGTGCGACTCGGTTTTCACCGTATTTTTTATTAACATATTGTAGTAATTCTTCACGCCTATTATCAGGGATATCCATATCAATATCCGGCATGGTGTACCGTTCTTTATTTAAAAATCGCTCAAAAAGTAACTGATACTCAATTGGGTCAACATCAGTAATTAGCAAGACATATGATACGAGAGATCCCGCTGCAGAACCACGACAAGCGGTCACGATATGATGATCTCTAGCATATTTCATGACGTCCCACACAATGAGAAAATAATCATCGTATCCCATCTCATGAATCACGTCTAACTCCATATCAAGACGTGCTTGATATTCTTCATTTAGTTGTCCTTGCAATCTAAAATCAAGACCAGCTTGGCATAATTGACGCAAATAAGTATATGCTGTTTCCTTTTCTGACACTGGAAAACTTGGTAATAGTTTTTGATGCAATGGAATCTCTAAATCAATCATCTCAATAATTTTTTGACTATTGATTAAACAATCAGACAACCCCTTTTCTTCATAAAGTGTTTTAAAATCAGACAGTTGCGGTAAATAATAATCACCAGATAATTGTTCAAAGTCTACAGGAATCACGTCACCTGTTTCAATGTGCTCTAAGACGCTCACAGAAAAGTCATCACTTGGGTTTAAATATCGGACATCTTGCAGTGGCACAACTGGTAAACTATATTTTTTATAATAATATTGCCAATACTCTAACTCTTCATCTTTAGCCTTTAAAGCATTTATTCCACCATATACATCTGTATTTTTTAAAAGGTCTAACAACTCGATTGTTCGATGCTCCATCTGTTCACTACCAACTGCACGTTGCAACTGATATAACTCACTTGTTTGCCACGGGAAAATAACAATCAAATCACTTAAGTAAGGCTGGATTTCTTCTAAAGAAAACACCTCTTTTCTATCTGTCATCGCTTTTTCCGTCGCGATTTTCATCAAATGATGGTAACCAGAAAGATTTTTAGCTAGTAAAATAAGCTGCGCGTCAATTTGTTCTTTCGTTCTATATGAAAGGGTCATTCCAATCAGTGGTTTAATCCCTTGTTTGATACATTCTTGATAAAATAAAACGACACCATGAAGGGTATCAATATCAGTAATCGCTAAACTTGTGTAGCCACGTTCTTTGGCTTCAAATACAAGATCCTTTATGCGATTGGTACTGGATAATAATGAATATTCTGATCTAACTTGTAACTGTCCCAAATCCATGAAACCCCTCCATTAATCTTCTCTTTTTAGTATACCATAATAAGTCGTACTCTCTTTAGAAACAACACTTTCAATCCTTTACTTTTAAAGCAAAGATTGGTAAACTAATTCTTGAAAAGAGGTGCATTAGACATGGGAAGAATTGTTGTCTTTATTTGGGCAATTTTATTAGGACAAGTGGTTAGTTATATTGGTGGAGCACTTCATGGAGTCACTGATTACAACTTCACTGGAACGGTGATTGTATCTTTAATTGCTTGTGCCATCGTAATGATTATTGCTGAAGTAGCAGCGCCAAGCGACGAAAAAAAATCTAAAAAATAAAAAAACATGTAGGAGATTTTTCTCTTACATGTTTTTTATTTAATGTTTAAATTCTTTAATCAGTTCTTTAATGGATAACTGATTTTTAAAGTTGAAGAAGCTAATGGTAATATTCATCAAAATCAGCAAACTTGTTGCGACAAACACCGCACGATATCCAAATCCATTTGCTACAAGTGAACCGACCATTGGACCTGCTACTTGCCCTAAACTCGTAAACATTTGATTAAAACTAAAAATCCGCCCAACACCATTCATCGGTGTAATTTTACTAATCAGCGTATTAACAGATGGCATTAAGGCCCCTGTTGAAAAACCTAGAAGAAAACGACATATGCCTAACTGAAACGGCGACTGGACCATTGACATTGGTAAAATAAATAAAAATGACATCACCAAACCACCTAATAAAACATAATGACTGCCAATGCGATCCCCTAATTTACCTAAAAAAGGGGCAGAAAAAAACTCAGAGACCCCAGCAACAGACACAATCAACCCACTGACAAACAAAATATTACTTGTTTGACCTCCAAGTTCTCTCACATACAAAGTTAAAATAGGGCTGATACTAGTCATTCCTATTTGGATAATAGCCGTAGTGATAAATAAACCAATTAATACTTTTGGTTGTTTCACACTTTGAAAAACTTCTTTGGTCGATACCAAGTCTTTTCTTTCAACCGGTTCAAAATCTTCATGAATAAAAAAGATAGTAAGCATGGTTGTCACAAATAAAATACTCCCTGTTACTAAGAAAACATTTTTAATACCAACAGTCTCTGCTAACAGTCCACCTAGTGACGGGCCAATTAAACTTCCGGCTACCGCTCCTGTTGCTAGTGTTCCTAAAGCCATTCCATTTTTATCCTTTGGCGCCTGCGAAGCAATCATTGCTGTTGCATTTGGGACATACCCAGATAACAATCCATTACAAAATCTCATAAATAATAACCAAAATACATTTGGAACAAACGCTAATGACCCCATCGTGATTGTCATACCTGCTGCCGCACGAATCATCATTATTTTACGACCTTTTCTATCAGCTAAACTGCCCCATAATGGTGCTACAATAGCTGCAGACAACGCTGTTAAACTAATAGATAATCCCGCATAAAATTCTACTTTACTACTCGGCGCTCCCAATTGTTCGATGTATATTGAGATAAACGGCATCACTAAACTATAACTCGCACCAGTAAAGAAACACCCAATCCAAGCAATATACATATTTCGTTTCCAGTCAACCTTCATCGAAATAATATTCACCCTTTCATTTATGCTTATATATTATACTCCTATTGCATCTAAATGAAAGTAAATGGGACATTTTTTATTAATTTGGTCAAAATAATTTTATATGCCGTTGTATGCTCATCCCAGCATTTCTAGTTTTTAATCTTATCAGATAGAAACATCTCAATTTCGTGAACAGATTTCTTAATATCAACTAGTTCTTCTTTTATTTTTATCATATTATATACTTTAAGCTGCTCTTTATAACTTTCCAAAGCCTCATTTTCTGATTCTTTTAACATATCGTTCATTTTATTTCGCCACTTACTTGTATTCGTCACCATAATGATCACCTCATTACAATCATACGATATTATTTTCTTATGTTCCATACAAACAGCACTTTTTTATATTATATGTACATTTAAAAAAATATTTAGATTTCTCTAAAGATTTTCGTTTTTATTCGATTTAAATGTTTTGATAACAAATAAACTACTCATTAATAATAAAATAAATAAACAGACTAAAGCTACTTTTGACCCAGTACTGGTTCCTTGAACAAAATCATTTTGTCCTGATTGGAAAATTCCCACAACAATTGCGACAAATGACGTTGAAATAGCACCCATAAATTGTTGTAATGTACTAAAAATGGCATTCCCGTCATCTTGTAAATCTTCTTTAATAGAAGATAAGCCAACAGTCATGACATTACTGTAAGACAAGCCCACACCTATCATAAAAGTGACATGAGATAAAATAATCAATGCAATGTTTCCTGTTTGAATCACCATAATTAACATTAACCAACCTAAAATTGCAAATAATATTCCCACACCTATTGGCTTTTTAAATCCTAACTTATCTAATATTTTTCCTGACACTGGTGCAAATAACGCACCGACTAAAGCCCCAGGAAACATCATCATCCCAGCATTAGAAGCTGGAACATTTTGGACGATTTGAATAAAGTTTGGTAAAACAAATGACACACCAAGTAAAAGAATTTGATAAACCAAGAATGACATCAAGTAAATAGTAAAGCGTGCGTTTTTAAAAACAACTAAATTAAGTAATGTTTTTTGTTTATTTGTTTTATAGAATAACCCAGCACTGATTAATCCAATCACTAAAGCTCCCCATCCTAATGGTTGTTCTAAATAGCTAAAGAACATCAATAATCCAGTAAACATCACGGATAAATAAAGAACTGCTTTGATATTAATTGAATCACTAATTGATTTTTCTTCTTCTGGGATAGCATACAATCCAACAAGTGTTGAAACAATCAATACTGGAATCAATAATTTATAAATATATGTCCAGTCTAATGTGGTCGTCAATATACCACCATATGTCGGCCCCATCGCTGGTGCAATCGAGGTTGTAAGATTTCCAATACCAATCATCATCCCACGTTTTTCCATTGGGACTTTTGTTAAAATAATATTAAACATTAAAGGTAAAGCAATACCTGTGGCGATACCTTGTAATACACGACCAACCAGTAACATAATAAACCCACCGGCAAAGGCATCGATAACAACTCCTAATAAAAACAACACATTTGAAACCGCAAACAACTTCCGGCGGCTAACGTTTTTTATTAAGTAAGATGACAGTGGCACAACGATTGAAATCATCAATAGATAAATCGTCGTCACCCATTGCACTTGTGATGTTGAAATACTAAAATCTTCCATTAACGTTGGAAACGTCACGTTCATTGCTGTTTCAATCAACACTCCCGAAAAAGCCATCATACCAGTTGCTAGAACAGCTAGATTAACATGAAATTTCTTTTCTGACATAAAAATTCCCTCCATTTTTCCATAAAAAAAACGAAACTTATCCCTAAAGATAAATTTCGCCTCTCTCTCGACACAAGTCAGACTTGTGTTATCTGTACGATTTATTCCCTTATTAGTTTAAAAAAAAAAAACATCACTTGTCAACCAATAAAAGTAAAATTCACTTAAAAAGAATTCACCACAAAATCAAAGACTTCTTTTTCTTTTTCTAACGTGTCATATGCAAAATCTGGATGCCATTGTACACCTAGTATTTTATGATTATCAGAAGATGATTCGATTGATTCTACTACACCATCTTCACTGACTGCTGTTATTTTCAAATCATTACCAATTTTGTTGATACTTTGAAAATGAAACGAATTAACTGTTGCTTTTGCACCATAAATTGGACGCAATAAACTATCACTTTCCAAAAAAATGTCATGCGTCGCAACCCACCTTTCAATAGGGGCTTGCATATGGCGGATTGGTTCTGGATTGCGTAAACTTAAATCTTGATGAAGTGTTCCACCTAAATAAACATTGACTAATTGCATACCACGACAAACACCAAAAATTGGTTTTTGTTGTTTAATAGCTTCTTTAATCAATGCCATTTCAAAAACATCTCGTTCAAGTAATGACAAATGCTCATTGATTGGTTCTTTTCCTTCAAGGTAAAGTGTTGGTGTCACATTTTGACCACCCGTTAAAATAAGTTTATCAATCAAACTCACGTATTCCCTTACATCCTCTTTTTTACCTAAAGGAATCACAACAGGTACACCCCCCACTTCTTGGACTGCACGAACATAGCCAGCTGGTAAATATGATATCGGCAAATTATGCAACGTCTCTCCTGGATCGATTATTTCATTAGCCGAAATCCCTATCATTTTTTTCATTAAATGCCTCCATTTATATCAATCACGATGCTTTTGGCATGTGCTAAAAAGATATTATTTAAAATTATTCTGTGAGTATATCGGTGTCATATGCTCAAAGTCAAGTCCTCCGATTTTTTCATCCAACTTTGTTACAACTTTTTTCTTTTTGACACTATAATAAAAATACTCTTTGTCATCTTTTTTACTTTCGATGACCCCCACATAACGACCATCAATATTATAAATAGCCAGTGGTAACTCATCTAACGTTTTATTATCCAGTCCGTAATCATTCATTATCTCTTTCTTCTTCTCTTCATCAAAATTATTTATTTTAGACATTAAAGCTGATTTGACTTCCCCGTAAATAGCCTTATCTCCTGTGCCTTTATTAGTACAACCTGCAATCATAATTAAAACAGATAAAATAACAAAAAAATACACTCTTTTCATATTTACCTCCATTAGCGAATTATTTTATTAAATATATCATATTTTTTTATAAATAGAAAATTCTAGACTTTTAGCTTCATTTAAGGTTTATTGACTATTCTATATCATATAATATTTTTCATCATACAAACAATGACAGACGAAAGGAGAAAATAAAATGAATAACTTATTCCTTTTAACTTTATTAAAAATCAAACTATTTTTTTATACTTTACTATAAAAAAAGTGGACTGGATATCTAACCAGTCCATTTTTTTATCCCTAAATCGGCAAATTCTGAATCAACTGATCTGCAAAGCCTGAACAACTTACTTCCGTTGCCCCATCCATCAGACGAGCGAAATCATAAGTCACTGTTTTTTTAGCAATCGTGGTTTCTAATGAACTAGTTATGGCTTTAGATACTTCAGGCCAACCAATATGTTCAAATAATAGGCAACCTGACAAAATCACTGACGACGGATTTACTTTATCAAGATTGGCATATTTAGGTGCTGTACCATGTGTTGCCTCAAAAATAGCATGTCCTGTCACATAGTTAATGTTCGCTCCTGGCGCAATCCCAATTCCACCAACTTGAGCGGCTAACGCATCTGAGATGTAATCACCGTTCAAATTCATTGTTGCCACGACATCAAATTCATCTGGTCTAGTTAATATTTGTTGTAAAAAAATATCGGCAATGCTGTCTTTAATTAATAATTTACCAGCAGCTAAAGCATCTGCTTGTGCTTTATTTGCCTCTTTTTCACCATGACTTTCTTTAATCTTGTCATACTGTTGCCAAGTAAAGACACTATCTCCAAATTCTTTTTCTGCTAAATCATATGCCCAGTTTTTAAAGCCACCTTCTGTGTATTTCATAATATTTCCTTTATGAACTAAGGTGACACTATCTCGTTTTTCTTTTAACGCAAATTCAATGGCACTGCGAATCAGCCTTTGCGTTCCTTCAATTGAGATAGGTTTAATGGCAATAGCACTCGTTTCTGGAAAACGAATTGAAGTCACACCAAAATCTTTTTGAAGAATATCAACAAGTTCTTTCGCTTCTTTTGTGCCTTCTGGAAATTCGATACCAGCATAAATATCTTCCGTATTTTCTCTAAAAATCACCATATCCACTTTTTCAGGATGTTTTACTGGTGAGGGAACCCCTTCAAAATAACGAACTGGTCGCAAACAAACATATAAGTCAAGTTCTTGTCTTAAAGCCACGTTTAGCGAGCGAAATCCTCCACCAATCGGCGTTGTTAATGGTCCTTTTATCGCAATTAAATACTCATCAATGATTTCTAGTGTTTCTTTAGGTAGCCAACTGCCTGTTTGATTAAATGCTTTTTCACCTGCTAGTACTTCTTTCCACTGAATGGCTCTTTTTCCTTGATACACTTTTTTTACTGCTTCATCAAACACACGTTGTGCCGCGCGCCAAATATCAGGACCAGTTCCATCACCTTCAATAAAAGGAATAATTGGTTTATCTGGTGTCATTAAAGTTCCATCTACAATTTTTATTTTTCCATCTGTCATATATTAATTGACCTCCTTATATATCACCTGTCTGTCAGCCATAGGGACGTAAGTCAAACTCGTTGGTCCCATATATTTCGAACGAGGTCGCATTAAATTATTTTCATTCTGTTGCTCAAAAACATGTGCAATCCAACCTGAGACCCGACTCATTGCAAATATCAATGTAAACAAATCACTTTCAATGTCCAATGAATGATAAACTGTCGCCGAATAAAAATCCACATTTGGTATCAAACCTTTTTTCTCTCTAATAAATGCTTCGACTTCAAGAGATAATGTGTACCACTTTTCATCGTCAGTGCCTTTTGTTAATTCATATGCCATCTCTTTCAAATACTTTTGACGAGGGTCTACCGTTTTATAAACTCGATGACCAAATCCCATAATTTTCTCTTTAGAATCCAAGCGTTTTTGAAGATAAGCTTCTGTATCTCCATTTTCAGCAATTCCTTCTAGCATTTCAAATACCCGTTCATTTGCTCCGCCATGTAAAGAGCCTTTTAACGTGCCAATCCCTGTTGTAATACAAGAATACAAATCAGATAATGTTGAAGCACACACTCTTGTGGCGAATGTTGAGGCATTTAACTCATGATCAGCATGTAGGACTAGTCCTTTATTCAATGCTTCGATTTGAACGTCAGTTGGTTCATTTCCTTCTAACATGTAAATAAAATTCCCTGCAAACGACAAATCACTTCTTGGGCTGATTGGGTCTAGTCCTCTTCTAAGTCTAGAAAAAGCGGCAATAATCGTTGGCATTTTACTTTGAATGTTGATGGCTTGCTCATAAGTTGCTTCTGGTGTACTCACTTCTGCTTGGCGGTCAAATACACCTAATAACGAAACCGTGCTTCGTAAGACACTCATTGGGTGTAAATTTTGACGACATTGGATTTTTAATGACGCTTCAATCACATCAGAAATCGCCATATTTTGATTGAGCATTTCCGTAAAGGCCAATAACTCGTCTTCGTTTGGTAAACGTAAGTGCCATAATAAAAAAATCGTCTCTTCAAACGAGGCGTTGTTATCCACTAACTCTTCAATACTATAACCAGCATAAGCTAACTCGTCATCAATGATTGAACTAATCCTCGTCTCACAAGCAAAGGTTCCTCTTAAACCAAATTCAATGGTCATATAACCAACTCCTTTCTAAACACTAGCTGCTAATTTTTTTCGAATCACCATGGGTAAAATCCCTTGGTGTTTGTAATACTCAATATCAGATAGTGCATCAAACCGGACAATCGCTTTAAATCTCGTGATGTTGCCATCTGTATTTTTAGCATCAACCCAAACCTCTTGTCTTAGACCAACGTCATCAGGTAAATCAACCGAAAACTCTTCTTCTCCTGATAAGCCTAAGCTATCTGCGTCTTGTCCAGGTAAAAACTGCAATGGTAAAACTCCCATCATCACTAAATTAGAACGATGAATTCGTTCGTAACTCTTAGCAATGACCACTCGTACACCTAATAATCGAGACCCTTTAGCTGCCCAATCTCGTGATGAGCCCATGCCATAATCGTCACCGGCTAAAATCACTAACCCTGTTTGATCTTTTTGATACTTCATCGCGGCATCATAAATAGATAGAACTTCTCCTGTAGGGAAATACGTTGTCACGCCACCTTCAGTCCCTGGGGCGATTTTGTTTCTAATTCTAATATTGCCAAACGTTCCACGCATCATAACTTCATGATGCCCACGTCTTGAACCAAAAGAATTGAACGTTCTAGGAGTTAAACCATTTTCTTTTAAGTAAAGTCCTGCCGGTGAATGTCGATTAATGGAACCTGCCGGAGAGATATGGTCAGTTGTCACAGAGTCACCAAATTTTCCTAATACTCTTAATTCTGACAAATCACTTAAGGTATCTATTTCGAAAGTCATGCCATCAAAAAATGGTGGATTGGCAATATATGTTGAGCTTTCTTGCCACTCATACACCGAAGAATCATTTGTCGGAATCAAATTCCACTCATCATTTGCATTAAAAACATCTGCATAGTATTCTTTGAATAATTCTGGTGTAACAAAATCTGAAATGTACTGATTAATCTCTTGTTGAGAAGGCCAAATATCTTTTAAATAAACCTCTTCTTGATTTTTTCCAATACCAATCGGTTCAGTTTTTAAATCTTTCGTCACTGTACCTGCTAGTGCATATGCAATAACAAGAGGCGGTGAGGCTAAATAATTAGCTTTTGTTAATGGATGAATACGTCCTTCAAAATTTCTGTTACCACTTAGAACAGATGCAACCAACACATCTTCTTTTTGAATAGCTTCTTCAATTTCAGTTTTTAATGGACCTGAATTTCCAATACATGTGGTACAGCCATACCCAACAACATCAAATCCTAATAATTCTAAATAAGGCATAAGGCCTGCATTTTCTAAGTATCCTGTTACGACTTTTGAACCAGGAGCCAACGACGTTTTAACTGTTGGGCGCACGTTTAATCCTTTTTCAACAGCCTTTTTAGCCAATAATCCTGCCGCTAACATCACGTAGGGATTAGATGTATTTGTGCAACTTGTAATCGCAGCAATCACCACATCACCAGTCTTAATTTCTTCTTGTTTTCCTTCTGCTAAAACTGGACTAACTTTTTTAAACTCTTCTTTATCTAAACCAAAACCTAGATTTCCTTCTGGGGATGTAACAGATTCAATAAAGTTTTGCTTCATTTGAGAGAGAGGAACTAAATCTTGAGGTCGTTTTGGACCAGCCAGATTTGATTCTATTGAAGATAAATCAATTTCAATCACATCAGTGTATTCAACCTGAGTGTCATCTTCAAAAAAGAGATGATTCATTTTTAAATAGTTTTCTGTTAGCTCAATATGTTTTTTATCGCGACCAGTTAATCGCATATAGTTTAATGTTTCATCATCTACTGGGAAAAAACCACATGTTGCGCCATTTTCAGGTGACATGTTCGCAATGGTTGCTCGGTCTGCTAATGTCAGATTTTTAACACCACCGCCGAAGAATTCAACAAATTTTCCAACAACTTGTTTTTCTCTTAGGACTTTTGTCACTTTTAACGCTAAGTCCGTAGCTGTTGCACCTAAATCTAGTTGACCCGTTAACTTGACGCCAATTACTTCTGGCATCGGGAAAAATGATGGTTCACCAAGCATTGAGGCTTCCGCTTCTATCCCACCAACACCCCAACCAAGTACGCCTAACGCATTAACCATTGGCGTGTGTGAGTCTGTTCCAAATACTGTGTCTGGAAATAAATACGTTTTACCTGACACTTTTTTTTGTGAGACCACATCAGCTAAATATTCAATATTCACCTGGTGAACAATACCCGTTGCAGGTGGCACTACTCGGTAATTATCAAATGCTGTTTGAGCCCATTTTAAAAATTCATAACGTTCTTTATTTCGTTCAAATTCAAGTTTTGAGTTAATTGCCAATGCTTGCTCTGAAGCATACGCATCAACCTGAACAGAATGGTCAATGACTAAATCGACTGGCACTTCTGGATTAATCATAGATGGATCACCACCAAGATTAACCACCGCTTCCCTCATCGAAGCTAAATCAACAATAGCTGGAACACCTGTAAAATCTTGTAGAATCACACGGCTTGGTTTAAATGGAATCTCTCCCTTTTGCTTATTTGGTTGCCAATTAGCCAAAGAAATAACATGGTCTTCAGTAATGCCCAAACCATCCACTTGTCTAATTAAAGATTCCAATAAAACTCTGATTGAAAAAGGTGATTTTTTCACATCTTTTTTTAATAATTCACATAATTTACCAATATCATAATAAGAATAAGTCGTATCATTCATTCTTATTTCTTTTTCAATATCGTTAAGAAACATAAGCTAACAACACCTTTCTAAAGAAATAATGATTGAATTATATATCATTTTTTTCTAATTGTAAATTAATTATATTTTAATCAATAAAATGATATAGATAAAAAATAACGAATTGTTTTGAAAAATGACTAAAAAACAAGCCAATTTTATTTATGTTTAACACATACTATTTTAAAGCACAAAAAAAGCTAGAACCCTTACTACACAAGGTTTCTAGCTTATAACAGAAAAAATTATTTTGTTTCACGGTGTAACGTCACTTTACGTTCACGTGGACAATATTTTTTAACTTCTAAACGTTCAGGATTGTTACGTTTGTTTTTGTTTGAAAGATAGTTTCTTTCTTTACATTCTGTACATTCTAAAGTAATATTTACGCGCATTATTTTTCCCTCCGAAATAAATTAAGATATTCAAGTATCACTTGACACTTGAATATCATATCATGTTTTATTTGAAATTTCTAGTCTTTTTCGCAAATTTGTTAAGGACTTCTACTTTACAGATTAGAATACGTTTTTAATTTTATTGTTTATTATACTCTTCGTTATAGGCATTAATAACTTCTTTTAGTATTAACCTATTTGTCGCCATGTCATCATCACTAATTTGAGGAATCATCACGCTAACTGCTACTTTTGGATCATTATATGGGGCATACCCAACAATGGTACTATTAATAACAGAAATTGTTTTATTCGTTTTGGAATCGACTGCAAAAGTTTCAGCTGTACCTGTTTTAGCAGCAATCGGAAGACTAGCACCCTGTAAAACAGTTCCTGTTCCCATTGACCCATTAACTACTTGATACATTCCTTCTTGAATAATCTCAAATTCGTTTTCTTTTCCTTCAATCTTATTCATTACTTTTGGCTCGATCAACTCTTTTTCTTTTCCTAAATCACCATTATCGCCATTGCCATAAATACCTTTCACAACATGTGGCGCGTAACGTGTACCACCATTTGCAATAGTAGACACATATTGAGCTAACTGCATTGGAGTATAGGCTTCATAGTTACCAAAAGATAAATCAAGAGCACTTGCCATAATGCCTGGTAAGAAGTTTCCATTTTTATCTTTGTAATTTGTGTTTAACACACCCACCGATTCTTGTGGAATATCAATACCTGTTTTGGTACCAAGACCGAATTCTTCATATGTTTTACGCAACTTATCAAACACACTAATATCCATTGGTAACGACATTCCTGGTGAGTACTCAACTCCCATCATTCCTAACGCAATCCGCATCATATAAACATTTGAAGACACTTCAAGTGCTTGTTCAGTTGTCAAAGGTATAGAAGAATAGTGATTAAATAGTGATGATTTAGTTGTGCCATCACTAAATACGAGTGGTTCGTCGACCATTGTTTGATTACCTTTTATGATACCATTCTCATATCCTGCCATAACAGTTGCTGCTTTAATTGACGAGCCTGGAACAAACGCTTTATTAATTGTTCCAAGTGAATCATCAATTAATTCCCCTGTATCAGGGTCTTTACTTAATCCGACCATCGACAACACATCGCCATTATTCGGGTCTGTTACCACAACATATACCCCTGGTGAATAAGTTGCTTTCCCTGCTTGCTCCAATGACTCAAACTGACGCTTAGCAATTTCTTCCACTTTTCTTTGAAAATCTAAATTAATCGTTAGCATTAAGTTATCGCCTTTTTCACTTGCCTTAACTTCTGTTTTAGAAACTATTTTTTGATTTTTATCTGTCACGACTTCTGCCTGACCTTTTTTACCTTTTAAAGTATCTTCATAAGATTTTTCTAGGTAACTTAGCCCAACACGATCATTTCGTTGATACCCTTTTTTAAGGTATTCATCAATCTCATCTTCTGGTAATCCTTGTTTTTCTGTTGAAACTGTTCCTAAAATCGAACGAATTTGGTCTTTTTCTGGATAATCTCTTTCCCAATCTGTTCCAGCTGATAATCCTGAAATGGCTGCTGTATTTTCCCCTACCTTAGCAATTTCTTCGGGCGTGACATTATCATTTTTAATGGTCACTGGTTGTAAAGCTGCCGCTGAATTGATTCGTTTAAAAACAGATGCTTCTTTCATTTGCTGTTCATCAAAGTTTATTTCATCATCTTTGACTTTATCCACTGTTTTTGCGTATAAATCACTATTAGATAACTCTTGGCCATTAGAACTTACTTTATCACTAACGGTTAATCGTTTCTGGGCTTTTGCTAGGTTATCTGGATTAGCTAACCAATAATCTTTTTTATCACGCTCAGTTAGTTTATCTGGCTCAATATCAATCAATTTAACGATGTCTTGACTTACTTTTCTAATATCATTTGCGTTCATTCCAGCAGATCGTGTAAAAAGAATTGCCTGTGTTGCTTTATTTCCGACTAAAATATTTCCTTTCGAGTCATAAATATATCCCCTAGGTGCATTCTCTTCTACTATTTTCTTTTGCCCACTTGCGACAATGTTTTTGTATTTTTCTTGATTTTTAATTTGCAAATCAGACAATTTTACTATTAACATTGTAAACAAAACAAACACAATAAAAAACAAAATATCTAGTCGAATTGGAACATGAGATTTTGTTTTCTTTGTTTGTTTATTTTTACTAGATAAAAATTTGCCCTTATTTCTTTGATTCATTCATTAATTCTCCTCATTAATGAAAGTATTAAAATACTCCATTATTGTCTAATCATGTCATAAAGTATCTCATTTGTTAATCTATTTTTCAATAAAAAATAGACGACTTGATATTTTTTTAATATTTACTCAATGATCTAACTAAAAAGACTGTGAACTCATATATTCTACAGTCTTTTTATCATCATTTTTGGTGGCGTTGGTATGTCTCAAAATCATGTGGATATGGATTATCATCGTTAACAGAGCCTTCGCTGGTACTAACAATATTCCACTCTCCCCAATCAATATAAGGAAAATAAGTATCTCCTTCAAATGTCGATTGAATCAACGTACGATATAATACATCAGTGTAAGGCAAGAATGTTTTATAAATCTCACCACCACCAGTGATAAAAGTAATCCCATCAAATTCTTCGGCATATTTCAATACATCATCTACCGAATGCATGACAATCGCACCATTTCCATCATAAGTTTGGTCTGATGTTAACACAATGGTTTGACGATTAGGTAATAGATTTTTACCCATTCCTTCAAACGTTTTACGTCCCATAACGATTGTGTTGTTTTCTGTCATTTGTTTGAAAAATTGTAAGTCATCTGGCAAATACCAGGGTAGTTTGTCATCTTTCCCAATTAATCCATTTTCATCTTGAGCCCATATTGCTGCTATCATATTTCTTTATTTCCTCCCAAATTTCCCCTACACCGCAATGGGTGCCTTTATACTTGGATGTGGCTGATACCCTTCAATCTTGATGTCATCCATGTCAAAATCAAACACTGATTTTTTTTCTTTATTTAACCAAAGTGTTGGTAACTCTCGTTGTTGTCTTGAAAGTTGTTCTGTCATTTGCTCTATATGATTACTGTACAGATGGGCATCCCCTAATGTGTGAACAAACTCTCCCACTTCAAGATTTGTTTCATGTGCAATTAAATGGGTTAATAAAGCATAACTTGCAATATTAAACGGAACACCTAAAAAGACGTCTGCACTACGTTGATACAATTGACAACTTAATTTTCCATCTGCTACATAAAATTGGAATAAAGTATGACAAGGTGGCAAAGCCATTGATGGCACGTCTTCTGGATTCCACGCTGAGACAATCAAACGTCTTGAGTCAGGCGTGGTACGAATCATGTCGATGACATCTCTTAATTGATCAATTGTATCACCTGTTGATGTTTTCCATCGTCGCCATTGAGAGCCATAAATATTTCCCAACTCGCCATATTTTTTGGCAAATTCATCGTCATGTAATATGTTTTCGATAAACAGGGTCATCTCTTTTTGATAAACCTCATTAAACGCGTCATCCACTAAACAACGACGGCCAAAGTCGGTCATATCAGGTCCTTTGTAGTCTTCACTTTTGACATATCTCTCAAAAGCCCATTCATCCCAAATATGATTATTATTTTCTAAAAGGTATTTGATGTTAGTATCACCTTTTAAAAACCATAATAGTTCACTTTTTACTAGTGAGAATGGCACACGTTTTGTTGTGAGTAAGGGAAATCCTTTACTTAAATCAAAACGCATTTGATACCCAAAAAGACTTTTGGTTCCAGTACCAGTTCGATCAGTTTTTTCGTGTCCTCTTGCTAATATATCTCGACCTAATGCTAAATATGATTCTTCCATAATAACCCCTCAAAAATAATCTATTAATCGACAAACTCGCTAAGGTATTCCCAGCGTTCTAATTTTTCTTCTAACGTCTGTTCAGTAGCTGTTAGTGTGGCTTGCAATTCCTGTAATTTTACCGCGTCACTGCTATTGTCTAACATTTGTGTGTTTAACGTTTCAATCGTTTCTTCTAACGTTGCGATGTCTTCTTCAATGGTTTCCCATTCAATTTTTTCTTTATAAGTTAATTTCTTTTTCTCAGAGTCGTCTGCAATGGGTGTGTCAATTTTTTTGTTACGAACTGACTTCACTTTTTCATTGGATGCATTTTGATCAACTCGCTCAACGTAATCACTCATTGACCCAAAAAAGGTCGTCATATTTCCTTGACCATTGAAAATTAATAACTTATCCATCGTTTTATCAAGGAAGTATCTATCATGGCTGACTGCAATGACAGCACCCTGAAAATCGGCTAAGTAATCTTCTAAGATAGTCAACGTCTCGACATCTAAATCATTTGTTGGTTCATCTAATAATAACACATTTGGCTGCTGAATTAAAATACTCAAAAGATACAACCGACGTTTCTCTCCACCAGAAAGTTTACTTATGAGTGTCCCATGCACTTGTCTTGGAAATAGAAATCTCTCAAGCATCTCGGTCACGCTGATGACAGAACCGTCTTGCTGTTTCACTTCCTCAGCAATTTCTTGTAAAAACGAAATAATTCGTTTACTCTCGTCAAGATTGTCGTTTGTTTGAGTATAATAACCAATATTTACAGTTTCACCTAACTCAACTACCCCACTATCAAGTGGAATTCGTCCGGCAATAATGTTTAATAAAGTTGATTTTCCTGAACCATTTGCCCCAGTAATCCCCAGACGTTCATTGGCTTGAACTAATAATTCAAAGTCTTTTAATATAATATTTTGATTGATTGTATAGTTAGCGTGCTCAATTTCAATGACTTTTTTACCAAGTCGTTTTGTTCCAGCTGAAAATTCCAGACTTCCTTTATCACTTGAGCCAATTACTTTATCTTTTAAATCATGGAACCGATTAATTCTAGCTTGTTGTTTGGTTCCACGTGCTTTAACCCCAGCACGCATCCAAGCCAATTCTTGTTTAAATAATTGCTTATTTTTATGCAGACTTTTTTTCTCATTTTCTTCTCGTTCTGCACGTTGTAATAAGTAAGATTGATAATTACCTATGTACTCATATAATTTTCCATCAGATAACTCAAAAATACGATTTGTTACACGATCTAAAAAGTAACGGTCATGCGTAATCACGATAAGCGCGCCTTGATAGTGTGTTAAATAATCCTCTAACCATTGGATTGTTTGATAATCCAAGTGGTTGGTGGGTTCATCTAAAAGAAGTAAATCAGGTGATTGGATTAAGACTTGTGCCAATCCTAAACGTTTTTGTTGCCCACCTGAGAGTTCTGATACTTTTTTATCTAAAAATAAAATGCCTAATTTATTTAAAATAGTTTTTGCACTTGTTTCAGCTAACCACGCATCTTCTTTATTCATGGCTTCTTCTGCTTTTTCGTAAGCTTTTTGCACTGCCGGATTCTCACCATCTTGCGCTAAATCAACCAAGGCTTTTTCGTAAGCATGAATAGCTTTCATCACTGGTGTATCATCTTCAAATACTGCATCTAATACAGAAATATCTTCTGAAAAAACAGTATCTTGTGATAAATAACCAATTTTATAATCATTTGGATAATCAATTGACCCTTTTTCTGAATGATCTTTTCCTGATAATATCTTCATCAATGTCGATTTACCCGTTCCATTGATCCCAATTAACCCAATACGATCTTTTTCTTTAATCAAAAAAGAAACGTCATTCAATAATTGCTTAGTTCCATAATTTTTATCTAAATTATCTGCTCGTAACAGCTTCATTTGATCACCCATCTTCATTTAATCCTAACTAGTTTATCAGATTTATCTTACCTCCACAAGTTGACAACACTTACTCAACTGTTTTATCTACCATAAGTATATAGAAAAAACATCTCATAGAAAGTTTTTTCACTTTCTACGAGATGTTATCTTATATTTTTTAGTTTGTTTCAATTAAGCCATATTTGCCATCTTTACGTTTGTAAACGATGCTTGTTCCATTTGTTTCAGCATCTTCAAAAATAAAGAAGTTGTGACCTAACATGTTCATTTGTAATACAGCTTCTTCGCTATCCATAGGTTTTAATGATAAACGTTTTGTACGAACAATTTCTAAACTTGGTTCGTCCATTTTTTCTGTAGAATCACTCGGAGCAAATACTAATTCTTTTGTTACATCTAAAGCTGTTTCTCTTGATTTACGGTTAATTTTTGTTTTATACTTTCTAATTTGTCGTTCTAATTTATCGACAACTAAATCAATACTTCCATATAAATCTGGAGAGGTTTCTTCAGCTCTTAATACAAGATATGGTAATGGAATCGTTACTTCCACTTTAGCATTTTTATCAGAATAAACTTTTAAATTCACATGTGCTGTTGATTCAGGCACATTTGTAAAATATTTTTCTAATTTGCCAATTTTTTTCTCTACATATTCTCTTATGGCTTGAGTAACTTCAATGTTCTCGCCTCTTACATTGTATCTAAACATAACTATTACCCCTTTCATCTATCACTAAAACTAGAAAAATAAGGTTTTTTAATTCCCTTCATCTTTCTATCTCTATTATATCTAACTTATCATAAAATGACAAATACTTTGATAGAGAACGCTTTATTATATCATCTTGCTAAAGAAAACGTTATGACTTTTTTAGCCTTTTTATCCATAAGATAACGTTTTGCTTGCATCATCGTGTTTCCAGTCGTATACACATCGTCTACCAAAACAATCACTTTTCCATCAACACTATGAGTATCTTTTTTGGATATGTTAAAAGACATACTGGTTTTGAGTCTGTCATGTCGTGATTTAGCTGATTGTTTTTTATGATGTTTTGGTTTTTTTAAGATTAACTGATAGTCAATCTTTGCCTCATCTAGTAACAAAGCCACTTGATTAAATCCTCTGTCCGAATAACGTTTTTTTGATAATGGCATGGGTATTACCACATCATATGATAATTCACTCAATCTGTTTTTGATATCCTCACGAAAGACAGCAGCAAGCGATTGATTGCCTTGAAACTTATATTGCGACATAAAGTCACTCATAGTATCGTCATACTCAAATAAGGCAATATGTGGCTCTAACACCATACCTTGAGCTTGCCAATACTGACAATCTGTACAAACCTTTGTCTTACTCTCACCATAACAGTACTGACATTGTCCACGTTGTCTTGTTTCTATTGGCGTAAACTTATCTTTACATGATTCACAGCAGGCTATAGATGTTGTCATATCTCCAAAAAGTAGTTTCTTTAAACTCATCTGTCTAATTATATCTCGTCCACAAAGTACACACGTCATAATGTTGACCGCCTATTCATCTGCTTGATTTCTTTTATAGCTTGTTTTATCGCAGTCGTTTTTCCTTCGTGTAAGAACAGCACCTCGCCAACTGCTGAGTCCCCACTTCGTCCAACTCGTCCTGCAATTTGAATTAATGTCGCGCGGTTAAACACACGGTGATCCGCACACACTACCATGACAGAAATGCAGTGAAACGTGACACCTCGCTCTAAAATCGTGGTGCTTAGTAGTATATCAAGCTCACCTTGCCTCATTTTTTCGACAGTTTCTTCTCTTGTTTTAGAGGACGCATAGACAACACCCATTTGTTTGTCCGGCCATCTCTTTTTTAACACATTATAACTATCTAACATCAATGAAATATCAGGAAAAAATAAAATCAGTGGATGTGTTTGCTTATCTATTGTTTGTATTAATTTTTTAGGTAGTGTTCCTTTTCTTAACTGAGTTGACAATTTTGGGCAGTAAAACGTATTGGGTACAGGCAAATCTCTACCATGAAATCGTCTTGAAACCACACTTCTAGTCGTATTTTGATAATTTTCTAGATTCTTATTACTCGTTGCAGTCAAAAAAACCATCATTCCCTTTTTGACCAAGGCATTCTTCGTAGCATATTGTAATTCAGCTGAATTGACATAAGGAAATGCATCAGCTTCATCAATCACTAAAATATCAAAATAATGAAAAAATCGCATCAATTGATGTGTGGTACAAATAACAAGTGGCGCACCATCAAATTCCTGTTTAGACTTGCCGTATAACAAATTACTGTTAATTGATGGAAAAGCCGCTTGTAATCGAGGGAATAATTCTAAACACACATCTATCCTTGGCGTTGCGATACCTATTATCTTGCCATCTATTAAAGATTTTTCGATTAAAGGAAACAACATTTCCGTTTTTCCAGCACCTGTTACAGCATGTACAAAATGATTGGTTTGATTGTCGTAAGCTGTTAGTAGGTCATTTGCCACACGTTGTTGTATCTTAGTTAACTCTCCTTTCCATTCACAACAATTCTCTCGTTTCGCTTGTTTTAATTTTCTAGGAATACGGTAAAGAAACGCGTCACTTTTGACTTTTCCCATGTTAATACAATACACACAATAGTATCCCGTACTTGTTTGACACTGTGAGCGATGGTTTTTGTGACCACATCTTTGACAAATAACAAATTGTCCATTAATCGACATCCCCGCTACTTTTTTTATCTGTTTATCATTATCAACCACATGCCTTAATGACTTTGGTATGTCGCTTTTAAGTAGCTGTCTGCCATATAGTGTTTCATCCATCTATCATCCCTCCCACAAATAAAATACGCAATAGACTAGTGACGAACTGCCAAATAGACTATAATGAGAATAAGTTATTTACGGAAAGGATATCATTATGAAGAAAACATTTGTTATTGAATCTTTAGATGGAAACACTGATTTAAATGGGATAGTTTGGCACCCATCAACGAAAAAACCTAAGGCAATTTTGCAAATTGTTCATGGCATGGCTGAGTATATCGAGCGATATGCCCCACTTGCAGAATATTTAGCTTCACATAATATCCTTGTCATTGGTCACGATCACTTAGGTCATGGTGAATCAGTTGATATGGATGATCCTTTACACGGATTTTTCTGTGAAGGCGATAGTGCTTCTATCGTGGTGGAAGATACCTTCCAAATTACTCAATACGCTAAAAGTCGTTACCCTGACACACCTTTATTTATTTTAGGGCACAGCATGGGATCATTTGTAGTGCGAAATTACTTAAAAAAATATTCCCATCTAGTAAAAGGTGCTATCTTAATGGGAACTACAGGCAGACGAAATGATGTTAAAATGGCATTGAAATTAGCTAAAGGATTAAATACCGTCTCTCCTAGAACGAAAAATCCGGCCTTAGATAAATTAATGTTTGGCTCATACAACCAAGCATTTAAACCAGCTCACTCACCTTATAGTTGGTTATCAAAAAATCCGGAAAATGTTGAAAACTACGAAAAAGATGACCGATGTGGCTTTATTTTCACCAATAACGGCTACTACACTCTTTTAAGTTTAGTTCACGGTGCCACAAAAAAACATTGGTACAATACGATTCAACGTGACTTACCTATTTTAATTATAAGCGGAGAAAAAGATCCAGTTGGAAACTATGGTAAAGGACCTAGAAAAGTCGCACTTGAATTAAGTGACAACTATTTTAAAGACGTAACACTTCGTCTATATAATGACTTACGACATGAAATACTGAATGAAAAAGAATCCCTTGATGTCACACTAGACATTTATGATTGGGTTTCTCACAGACTATAGAAAAAAGCATGAAGCGTTTATTACCGCCTCATGCTTTTTTATCATTCTTTTTCCTTAAAGGTTGATAAAATATCATTTAACCCTTGAATAGTTTTTTCTGTTGGGTTTACTTCGCTCGTCCATGCCCCTAAATTAATAAAATAATCTGGCGTTTCAATTAAATAAATACGATACGTCAACACACGGTCTTTTGCGTCTTTCATTTCGACTCCAAGATAATACGTTTCTAAATCATTCAACATTTTTTTCTCAGGCTCTACCACAATATTTGCTTTTGATTCACTTAACTTTTTCAAATAGTCATTTTTATAATCATCTAGTGACTTATCTTTCTTTTCTTCAAATCCTGCAGACATAAATGACTTTGAATCTTTATTTCCTACTAAAAAAGCAATCGACTTATCACTATTTGGAAATTTACGCCAGCCATCAAGCATGTTAAACTGATACTGATGGTGATCATATTCTAGTGTGTAAACAAGTTTATCATCCTTTATATCCGTTGATTCGCTTGTCGAACTACTATTAGTGGCTGTACAGGCACTTAAGACGAAAGTTAAAACCAATATAAGTAACCCTATTCGTTTTTTTTGCATAACCATTCTCCTTTTTAACACATATTACTAATAAATTTGGGGGTTAAAGATGCTATCAAATTACTATACCATAAAACAAGACGGCGATTATGAAATCGTCATAAAAAAATCATCCTTTATTTGTCATTTAAGACGCATTAACAATGAAGATGAGGCAAAAGAATACATACAACAAATAAAAAAAGAGCATTGGAAAGCCAATCACAATTGCGTGGCTTATGTTTTAGGCGACAATCAGGAAATTCAACGTTCAAGTGACGATGGTGAGCCAAGTGGTACAGCTGGTGTCCCAATGCTTGAAGTCCTTAAGGTTAAAGAGCTACGTAACGTGTTAGCCGTTGTAACACGTTACTTTGGTGGAACAAAACTTGGTGCTGGTGGCTTAATTCGTGCGTATAGTTCTTCTGTTTCCGAAGCCATTGAACACGTAGGTCTTGTAGAAGGCAAACTTCAACAAGAAATGATTGTTACGGTGGACTATTCCTCTCACGGAAAATTAGAACACTTTTTAAGTAATCACCCTGAGTACACTCTATGTAACACGCAATTTAGCGATACTGTGACTCTATACATTATGGTTGATGAAAAAAATGTGCAACTGTTTGAAGAAAAACTAACTAATTTGCTTAATGCTCAATACTCATCCCAAAAAGGGACACTTGATTATTTTGAGATGCCAATAAATAAATCCTAGAGTCTATTACTCCAGGATTTATTTTTATTTTTCTAAGTAAAATTCAAATCGTTCACCTGCATACTGACTTCGTACGTATTCAAACGGTGTCCCATTGTCAAAGTAAGACACTTGGCGTAAACGCAATACCGCATCGCCTTTTTTAAGCTCTAAGTAATGCGCAATTTTTTCTGATGCATTAAGTGCCGATATTGTTTGAGACGATTTACCAATCACACGATGCCCTTGACTAGCCAGTACGTTATAAAGTGAGCGTGTTATCTCTTCTTTACTAAAATCCTCAATCAAATGATGGGGAATACTGGCTACTTCAAAACAAATCGGAATATCATCTGAATAGCGAATTCGCTCCATCTTCAATATTTTTTGATCTTTTGTTAAACCTAATTTTTCCATCTCGCTAGAACTAGGTGCAGTGACAAAATAAGATAATGTTTGGCTTGATGGTTTGCTTCCTTGCGAGCGTACGATATCTGAAAAGCTTGTTGTTCCAATCATCGTCTCTTGAACTTTTTGTCTAGCTATATAAGTTCCTGAGCCAATTTTTCGCTCTAATATTCCCTCATCTGCTAACGTTTGGATAGCTTGTCGAAGTGTCATGCGACTGACACCAAATACTTCAGATAATTCCCTCTCAGAAGGTAATCTGTCCCCAATCTTCCAGATACCATCTTCAATTTCTTGTTTAATTTTATCATGTATCTGAATATAAACAGGTAACTTTGGAGTCATTCATTCACGTCCTTTTAATTTCATTATCTTTATTATAGCGATTTTTATAATTATTGACAACACCATTAGATAACAACTCTTATAAACAAAAAAGGCATAGATTTCTCTACACCTTTGTATCACTTGTAATTATCTTAATAACGATTTTTTGCACGCCATTTACGATGACTTTGTTTCAACTTATCAGATTTACTATGCTCAACAAATTCCTTTGTTGGAAATACCATTTGAGCTTTGTCTTTAATATTTTCTACTACTTCATTGCTTGTTAAAATATCACGATACTCTAAAATTTGAGATACTAATTTTTCAGATAATTCGCTCATGTGATTAAATCTCCTTTATAATTAAGTTTCTATCATATATATGTATCATACCACAAAAGAAAATAAAAAAAAATCTAACACCGACATCAGCGTTAGATAATACTGGGCTAGCTGGATTCGAACCAACGAGTGACGGAGTCAAAGTCCGTTGCCTTACCGCTTGGCTATAGCCCAATAAATGGAGGGGGGCAGATTCGAACTGCCGAACCCGAAGGAGCGGATTTACAGTCCGCCGCGTTTAGCCACTTCGCTACCCCTCCGTGTCAATCAAGGTTAATTACCCGACTTCCATATAATAACGAATTTCAAAAAAAAAATCAAGTACTTTTTTAAATTTTTTAATTATTTAAATTCCAATGTTTCAAAACTTCTTCATACGCATCATCTTGTGACTTAAATACTCCAAGGATGCCATCTGTTGTTTCTACTTGAAATTTTTCATCAGCAGTTTTAGCTACTTTACCAATCACTTTTTTACCAATTAATAACTCATCGTGACCGTTTACTTCTTTAATTTCAACTTCAACAGGTTTATTTTTTTTCATATCCATCCCGTCCCTTCACACATCGAACTTATATAGAATAACATATTATTTTCAGTTTGTTAAGAGAAAAAGAGAAGCTTTTTAGCTTCTCTTTGTTTCTAAACACATTAAACAATCGTAATCGTTTGATTCTAACGTGTTTTTAAGTTTTTCTGCATCTTTTTCAACAATTTGTATCACAATAATCACGTCACTTTGTTGTCTGTAAACCACAATTTGTACGATATTAAACTGATTTTCCGCTAATACTTTAGTTAAATCAGCCAACACACCTGGATGATCGTCTTTAATCGAAATAGCCACCCGTGTGCCATCTTCTCCGTATCCTGTAATCGCTAGGAAAGCATCAAACGCGTCGGTACTTGTGATAATCCCTTTAATAATATTTTTATCATCAATGACTGGTAATACACCGATATTGTGCTCACGCATAATTTTAATGGCTTCTTCAATAAACTCATCGGCCTTGATAGTGTGAACGTCTTTGATCATCACATCAGCCACTGTCATTTTATTTAATAAATAATTGACTTCATACACGCTTAAGCTGGTTGCTTTTGACGGCATCGCTTCTTGAATTGTTCCTTCAGTGACCAATCCAATTAATTGATTATCTTTTACAACTGGCAAACGGTGAATATTTTTTTGTTTCATTAAGTCCATTGCTTGAAAAACAGGTGTTTCAGGGGAAATCGTAATCACTTCTGTTGACATATAGTCTTTTACTAACATAACTCTATCCTCCTAAATAAGCTTTCTGTACTTCTTCACTCTCTAATAACTCTTTACCGCTTCCTTTAAGCACAACTTGACCTGTTTCTAATACATACCCTCTATCAGAAAGTTTCAACGCCATATTGGCATTTTGTTCGATTAAAAGAATAGTTGTTCCTTGTTTATTGATGCGCTCGATAATATTAAAAATCTCACGGATAAAAATTGGCGCAAGTCCCATTGATGGTTCATCCAGTAATAATAAATCCGGTTTGGTCATCAACGCACGTCCCATGGCAAGCATTTGTTGCTCCCCTCCAGAAAGCGTTGCGGCATCTTGTTTTAATCTTTCTTTCAAGACAGGGAATGTTTCAAAAATATAATCTAAAATTTCTTTTTTCTCATCATGGTTATTATGAATAAAACCACCGAGCTCTAAATTTTCCATAACCGTCATCCCCGCAAAAATATGACGACCTTCTGGCACTTGAACTAAACCACTTTTTACAATAGCCGGAGCTGATTTTTTCGTTAGGTCTTCATTATTAAATGTCATCGAACCACCTGAAGGCTTAACTAAGCCTGATAAACTTTTTAAAATAGTCGTTTTACCAGCTCCGTTAGCACCAATTAAACTGACGATTTCACCCTTATTTACTTCAAAAGACACATCTTTTACTGCCTGAATCATACCATAATGCACAGATAAATTTTCAACTTTTAACATTACTCTTCACCACCTAAATACGCCTGAATAACGCGTTTGTCTTGCTTAATTTCTTCCGGTGTTCCTGAGGCAATCAATGCCCCATACTCTAATACATATAGTCTCTCACAGACTTCCATGACTAGTGACATATCATGTTCAATTAAGACAATGGTCAACCCAAATTCCTTTTGAATTCGTTTGATTAATTGGGTTAATTCTTCTGTTTCCTGTGGGTTCATCCCAGCAGCTGGTTCATCTAAAAATAAAATACTCGGTTTTGTTGCTAAAGCTCGGACAATTTCTAAACGGCGTTGTTCCCCGTAAGGCAAGTTTTTCGCCAAATTATCTTTCTTGTCCTCTAATTCAAATAGACCTAATAGTTTCGTTGCTTCTTCTCTCATTTTGTCTTCTTTTTTATAAAACGAAGGCAAACGTAACATGCCAGATAACACACTTTCTTTAGCATTTGCGGTCATTGCAATCAAGACATTATCCAAAACACTCAAATCTTTAAACAAGCGAATATTCTGAAATGTTCGACTGATACCTAGTTGAGCAATTTTGAAAGGAGCAACGCCATTTAATTTAGTTGTTTTGCCATCATGAGTTAATTCAATCGTCCCTGAACTTGGTTCATAAACACCTGTAATCAGGTTAAAAAGTGTTGTTTTCCCCGCTCCATTGGGCCCGATTAATCCGATTAGCTCATTGTCTCCAAAATGCAAATTTAAGTCTTGAATGGCAGCTAGCCCACCGAAATTTTTTGTTAAATGACTAATGTTCAACTCAGACATGTTGTTTTCCTCCTTTGCTTAAAAGTTTTTTCACTGAAAACTCTTTTGTTCCTAATAAGCCAGAAGGTTTGAAAATCATGATGATAACTAGAGCAAACGCATAAATTATCATACGAATTGCGCCAAAATCTTGTAGATACATATTCAATACACCAAGTAAAACGGCCGCTACAACAGTCCCTGTCATACTTCCAACACCACCAAATACTACGATGATTAGAATATCAATTGATTTCATAAAATCAAAGTTCCCTGGCACAATCGTTTGAACATAACTTGAATACATACCACCAGCAACAGCTGCAGTCATCGCACCAATCACGAAAGCGACAACTTTATATTTTGTCACATTCACACCCATTGATTCCGCTGCGATTAAATTCTCACGAACAGATAATGTCGCGCGTCCTGCTGCACTATGAATATAATTTGTCACTAAAATCAGCGTAATACACACAAATAAGTAAACCATTGACCACGTGACAAATGGAGGAATACCAAATAATCCAGCTGGACCATTTGTAATGTGATCCATGTTCATAATTAACGAGCGGATAATCTCAGAAACTCCAAGTGTTGCAATCGCTAAATAATCACCTGACAAACGCAGTGTTGGGATACCAACTAAAAGCGCCACAATTCCAGATAGAATACAGCCAAGAGCTAATCCGGATAGAAAGCCAACAATAGTTGGAATTTTTAATGTCATAATCGCCGTTGTGTAAGCACCAATTGCCATAAACCCAGCATGACCTAAAGAAAACTGACCAGAAATACCAATAACTAAGTTTAGTCCAACAGCTAATATGATATTAATGCCTATCATAACGAGTGTTGTTTCGATAACAGGTGACATCAATCCAGTTGAGTAAGTTGTCGCCAGAATGGCAAAAACAACGACCATTATTGCTAACCAAATACCATTTATTTTCAATCGTTCTTTCATTGTTATCACCTACACTTTTTCCTTAATATTTTTACCTAATAATCCGGATGGTTTAACGAGTAACACAATAATTAAAATCAAGTAAACGACTGCATCACGATACGCTGTAAAGCCTAAAGCACTCACGACCGTTTCGATGATACCAATCGCAAACCCACCAAGTGCGGCACCTGGAATAATTCCAATCCCACCAAATACGGCAGCGATAAACGCTTTAAGACCAGGCGCAACTCCCATCATTGGATCAATACTATTATAGTAAAGGCCAATTAACACACCACCTGCAGCAGCTAATGACGAGCCAAGAGCAAATGTAAATGAAATAGTATAGTTAACATTTATCCCCATTAATTGAGCTGCTTCAGGATCAACACTTGCAGCACGCATCGCACGTCCCATTTTTGTTTGTTGCACGATAAATTGTAATAATAGCATTAAGAAAATTGACGTTGCAATAATCACGATTTGAATTTTACTAATCTGGAAAATCCCTAAATCATAAGTTGTATTTTTCATCAGCTGTGGATATGGACGAGTGTCTGCTCCCACGAAATAAATCATTAATGATTGCAGTAAGAATGATACCCCAATCGCTGTAATAAGTGCGGCAATACGTGTCGAGTTTCTAAGCGGACGATAAGCTAAAAATTCAATTAACATCCCTAAAATCGCACAAATAATCATAGATGTTAAAAGTGTTAAAACTAAGCCAAAACCAAAGTTATTGGCCACATAGTACCCAATAAAGGCACCAAGCATATATATTTCACCATGAGCAAAATTGATTAACTTTATAATGCCATACACCATTGTATACCCTAGAGCTAATAGTGCGTAAATACTTCCTAATGAGAGTCCATTGACTAATTGTTGAAGGACATTCATTGTTTCCCCTCCTTTTGAAAAACCAAGGAACCTTTAATCAAGTCCCTTGGTTTTCATGATTTCTTACGGATTTACAACTTCTGCTGTGTTTTCTTCGCCTTTTTCAAGTCCGATTACAACAGCTGGTTTTTTCGGATTATGATCTTCATCCATTGTCATTGTTCCAGTAACACCATCAAAATCTTTCAATGTAGCAAGACCTTTTGTTAAAGCTTCACTTGTGTTTTCTTTTTCAGCTTCTAGAGCTGCTTTAATCATATAAACTGAATCATAAGATAAAGCGTTGAATGAACTTGGTGCTTTGCCATATTCTTCTTTAAAGGCATCAATAAATGTTTTTACTTTATCAGAAGCAGGTGCTTTTTCAGAGAAATGTGCTGTGTAATAAATATTACTCATATTGTCAGCACCAGCAATATCAATTAATTTAGAATCTGAGAATCCATCAGCTCCAATAATAGGTTGTTCAATTCCCATTTCACGAGCTTGTTTGATAATTAAACCAGCTTCTTCGTAATAGCCTGGTAAGTAAATGAAATCAAAATCTTTGTCTTTAATTTTTGTTAAAATTGCTTTGAAATCTTTGTCTTTGGCATTGAATTTTTCATCTGCTACAATGTCACCTTTAAATGTTTCTTTAAATGCTTTTGTTAATCCTTTAGCGTAATCACTTGATACATCTCCAATGATCACTGCTTTTTTCGCTTTCAAGTTATCAGTCGCATAGTTAGCTAAGATAACCCCTTGGAACGAATCTTGGAAACATGTTCTAAAAATATATTCTTGCACTTTATCATTTGCTACAGTGATTGAATCATCTGTTGCTGATGGTGTGATAATTGGCACTTGAGCTTTTGTTGCGTTTGGACTAGCTGCTTTTGTCGCACCTGATGTTGCAGGGCCTATCATTCCAATGACATTGTCGCTTGTTGTTAAACTTGTTGCGATTGTTGCTGCTTCAGCAGTATCACTTTTATTATCTTTGACAACTAAATCAATTTTTTTACCGTTAATTCCACCGGCATCATTGATTTCTTTCACTGCAAGTTCTGCACCTTCTTTTTCTTGGTTACCATACCCAGCAGCTGCGCCTGATAATTCCATGTTTAAACCAATTTTAACTGTATCTGCATCTTTGTCTGCTTTGTTATTATTTTGTGCTGCTCCCCCACCAGGTGTTCCACAAGCTGATAACAACAATGTTGCACCCATAAGCATTCCCATAATTTTTTTCATTTTATATTCCCCACTTCTATATTAGATTTAAATAAGATATTTATTAATATAAATTAATATTGGTTATAAGTCAACAGAATTTTCAGACAATTCTAAAATAAAAAAATAGACCGTTAAATTTAAACAGTCTAATCAACAATTTGTTATTACTTGTTCTTTTTATTCTTTCTGTTATACGGTCCTCTATATGTCTCATCAGGATTTTTTCTGACACTAAATTTTTGTGGAACATAGTCAATACCACCCTTCACAAATGGATGGCATCTCAAAATTCGTCCAGTCCCCATAATAAACCCTTTAACTACTCCATGGTAATTTACCGCATCAATCATATATTGTGAGCAAGTTGGATGGTATCGACAACTTTTAGGAAACAAAGGCGAAATAAACTTTTGATAAAAGCGTACTGGTAATATAATTATTTTTTTCATTGACTCTTCCTACCAATTTAAAAAATAACCACCAACACAATCGTTGATGGTCATTAGTTATTATTTTACAAAATCTAAAATATGTTGCCATGTCGCTGGATTAAAGGCATCACTTGATTGCCCTTTTCCAACATAAACATAGCCGATAAAAATCCCTAGGAAAAATAATCCGATTAATACAACAATCAGTAAAATGACCAATAATACCTGAATTAATACTCTTTTGGTAATTGAATTCAATTAAGTTTCCTCCTTAACAACGGGATAACATTAGCTAACTACTTCAACTGATGATTCTTTGACACTATCTTCATCAATTCTTTCAATTGTGGCACCAAGTTTAGCTAATTTTTCATGGAATTTGTAGTACCCACGATCTAAATGTTCTAATCGCATCACACGAGTTTCATCACTTGCAACAAGTCCAGCAATAATTAATGCTGCAGCTGCACGTAAATCTGTCGCACTCACTTGAGCTCCTTGAAGTGTTGGCACGCCACTAATGTAAGCCACACTATTAGATGTACGATATTGAGCACCCATGCGTTGTAATTCATCTAAATGTTGGAAACGATTTTCAAAGACTGTTTCAGTTAATACACTGTCTCCTGAAGCTAATACCATCAACACACTCATTTGAGCTTGCATGTCTGTTGGAAAACCTGGATGAGGCAATGTTTTAATATCAGTTGGTTTCAAGTACTCAGGTCCAATCACACGAATACCGTTTTGTTCATTGATAATATCAACACCCATTTCAACTAATTTTGAAATTAGTGGACTATTATGTTCTGCAACTGCATCTTCAATAAAGATATTTCCTTGTGTTGCAGCAGCGGCTACCATAAATGTTCCAGCTTCAATACGATCTTGAACTACGCTATGTTTAGTCCCATATAAATCTGTCACACCTTCGATACGAATCGTTTCAGTTCCCGCTCCGACGATTTTAGCACCCATCTTATTTAAATAGATGGCTAAATCGACAATTTCAGGTTCTCTTGCAACATTTTCAATAATCGTTGTACCTTTTGCTTTTACAGCTGCCATCATAATATTTTGAGTGGCACCCACACTTGGGAAATCTAAATAAATTCTTGCTCCGACAAGTTCATCAGCAACAGCTTCAATGTAACCATTTTGTTGCGTAATTTTTGCTCCTAAAGCTTGGAATCCTTTTAAATGCAAATCAATTGGTCTTGTTCCAATAGCACATCCACCAGGCATTGCGACTTTCGCACGACCTGTACGAGCTAATAATGGTCCCATAACAACGATTGACGCTCTCATTTGACTCACGTACTCAAAAGGTGCTTCCGTTTCTAATTCTTTTGTCGCATCAATTTTGATTGTATTTTCTTCTTCAATAAATTCGATATCTGTATTTAAATATTTAATCACGTTATTCATTGTAAAAACGTCTGAAAGAATTGGTGCATTGGTAATTGTTGTTTGGCCTTTATTAGCTAGTAATGCTCCGGCTAATATTGGCAATACAGCATTTTTAGCTCCTTCAATTTTAACGTTTCCTTCTAAGCGATTTCCACCGCGTACTGCAATATATTCCATTAATTTCCCCTCCATAAATATAAGGAACTTAGTACAAATCTTAGTAATTATATCACGATTTTATGGAAAAAGAAATTACTTCATACGTTCTTAATTATTTTCTTAGACAATCATTCCCTCAAAGAAGTTTCTCACTAAGAAAATAACTTCTAAAAAGAAATTACTAACTTGAAAACCTATCGCAACTGATAAGAATACATAAGCTAGTCTGATTTGTCTATCGTATTGTATTCCTTTTTTAAATAATATATCTAGACGTAGCGAATTAATAGCCCAAAACGTTAAATAGATAAAAATAAAATGACTCATAATTCGAACTAACGCATCCACACCAAATACTGACATTGTTTCACCCCCTTATTTTTATAAAAGAGAAGAAGGTAAAGAAACAATCGTTTCCTTACCTTCTTTTATTCGCCACATTAAGCCGATTTAACGCTCGATAAAGCGCGACTTCAGCTCTAGCCATATCAATTGATTGATTTTGCTCATTTTTTGCAGCTTCAATTTTTTGTTCTGCACGTTTCTTAGCTTGTTCAGCACGTGAAATATCGATATTTTCTTCTGTTTCAGCACTGTTGGCAATAATTGATACCACGTTATCACGTACTTCAATAACACCACCATTAACAGCAATCCAGTCGTTAATATCTCCTTCTCTATCAATACGCACAGCATCAATTTTTAAAGGGGCAATCAAAGGGCAGTGCTTAGGTAAAATCCCAAGCGAACCTGCCTCAGTGTTAGCCACTAAAAAGTTAGCTTCATGCTCATAAATCAATCCATCTGGCGTTACAATGTTAACCATAAAGGTACTCATAATCACTTTCCCTCCTTGTTAGTAGCCCATTTTTTCTGCTTTTTCGATAGCTTCTTCAATGCGGCCTACACTTCTGAACGCTTCTTCAGGTAAGTGATCATATTCACCATCTAAGATTGCTCTAAATCCTTTAATTGTTTCGTTTAATGGAACATAACTACCTGGTTGACCAGTAAACTGTTCAGCTACGTGGAAGTTTTGTGATAAGAAGAATTGGACACGTCTAGCACGGCCTACAATCACTTTTTCTTCATCACTTAACTCATCCATACCAAGAATTGCAATAATATCTTGTAATTCTTTGTAGCGTTGTAATAAACGTTGAACTTCAGTAGCTACTTTATAGTGCTCTTCTCCAACAATATCAGGTTCTAAGGCACTTGATGATGAAGCTAATGGATCTACCGCTGGATAAATCCCTTGTTCAGTCAAACGACGTTCCAAGTTAGTTGTTGCATCCAAATGCGCAAAGGCTGTTGCTGGAGCCGGGTCAGTATAGTCATCGGCAGGAACGTAAATCGCTTGAATTGATGTTATTGAACCATCTTTTGTCGAAGTGATACGTTCTTGTAATTGTCCCATTTCAGTTGCTAATGTTGGTTGGTAACCAACGGCTGAAGGCATACGTCCTAAAAGGGCTGATACTTCAGAACCCGCTTGAGTAAAACGGAAAATGTTATCAATAAAGAGTAACACATCTTGTTTTTCTTCATCACGGAAATATTCTGCCATAGTAAGTCCTGTTAAGGCTACACGCATTCTGGCACCAGGTGGTTCGTTCATTTGCCCGAACACCATGGCTGTTTTCTTGATAACGCCAGATTCCTTCATTTCAAAGTAAAGGTCATTCCCCTCACGAGTACGTTCACCGACACCGGCAAACACTGATAACCCACCTAATTCTTGAGCGATGTTGTTGATCAACTCTTGAATTAACACTGTTTTACCTACTCCGGCACCACCGAATAATCCGATTTTACCACCTTTTAAGTATGGAGCAAGTAAATCAATTACTTTGATACCTGTTTCTAAAATTTCAGAGTTAGTGCTTAATTCATCAAAAGAAGGTGCTTTTGCATGAATGCTATCTCTTTCTACTTCTTCACCAATTGGTTCACCTAAGTCAATGGTTTCACCAAGTACGTTAAAGACTCTACCTAATGTTTCAGGACCAACTGGAACACTGATAGGACCTCCTGTATGAAGAACTTCCATTCCTCTTTGTAGTCCGTCTGTAGATTCCATTGCAATTGTTCGAACGATTCCATCGCCAATTTCAAGAGTTGTTTCTAACACAACTTTTTCTTTACTTCCCGCTTTATAAACGATTAATGCATCATTTATATCAGGTAATGCTTGGTCTAATGGAAAAGCCACGTCAACAACGGGACCAATGACTTGGGCTATTTTTCCTACTTTCATCTCAACAATTCCTCCCCGTCATTATTCTAAAGCAGCTGCTCCACCAACAATTTCTGTGATTTCTTCTGTAATGGCCGCTTGACGTGCTCTATTATAAGAAATGGTCAAATCATCAATAATGTTTGTCGCATTTTCTGTGGCACTCTTCATGGCAGTCATACGTGCAGCATGCTCAGCAGTTTTAGAGTCTAAAACTGCTCCATATATTAAACTTTCAGCGTAAAGGGGCAGTAACGTATTTAAAATAGCGTCTGCTGAAGGCTCAAGAGTATACTCTTGTTCGTACGTTTCAGCTTCTTTAGCATCTAAGTCAACGATTGGTAAGATTTTTTCAGCTCTAAATGATGATGATAGTGTGTTGACATGATGGTTATAACATACATATAACTCATCAAACATTTCACTATTATACATTTGTAAAGCAGAGTTTACGATACGTCTTACTTCACTATAACTTGGGTAGTCACTTAATCCTCTTAATTCATAAGCAACTGGAAAATCACGATGCTTGAAGAAATCTGAACCAGTTCCTCCAATAGCCATTAACACCACATTCATGCCATCTTCTTCGTCTTTTTTGATGATTTCTAACATGTTTTTTAAAATCGAACTGTTATAACCACCCGCTAGACCTTTGTCAGACGTCACAACGATATACCCGATTGTTTTAACTGGTCTTGCAATAAGCATTTGTTGATACATTTCCATATCTTGCTCAAAACCAGAAAAATCAGAGTTATCAATTGCAGCTAACTGTGTCGATGCCAAATGAGTTGTCATACTTCTTACTTTAGAAGCATACTCTTGAAAGCGTCTTGATGATTGTTCAGATTTCGTCAATTTAGAAGCAGCTACCATTTGCATAGCGCTAGTAATTTGACTGGTCTTTTTTGTTGAAGCTATTCTCTTCTTAATATCAATAAGTGAGCCGCCCATGTTCAATCACCACTTTCTAAGATTGTTTTACTTCATCTGCAACAGAGAATTCACTTGAACTGAAAATCCCTTTAAATTCATCGATTGCTTTATCCATATCTTCAGGATTTGGTAATCCTTTTGTATTACGGATTGTATCAAAGATTGCTGGATAGTTATTATCCACGTATTCAAATAATTCGCGTTCAAAGCGTAAAATATCTACTACTGGAATAGTATCTAGGAATCCATGAGTTAATGCATAAAGAATTAAGACTTGTTTTTCAACCGCTAATGGTTCATGCACATTTTGTTTTAAAACTTCTACAGTTCGTTTACCACGGTTTAATTTAGATTGAGTTGCCTCATCTAAGTCAGAACCAAATTGGGTAAATGCTTCTAATTCACGGTAACTTGCTAAATCTAGACGAAGTGTACCTGCAACTTTTTTCATTGCTTTGATTTGAGCAGATCCCCCAACACGTGATACTGATAACCCAGCATCAATCGCAGGACGAACACCTGAGTAAAACAAATCACTTTCTAAGAAGATTTGTCCATCAGTAATAGAGATAACGTTTGTTGGAATATAAGCAGAGATATCTCCGGCTTGTGTTTCAACAAATGGTAAGGCAGTCATCGATCCGCCACCTAATTCATCACTCAATTTCGCTGCTCTTTCAAGTAAACGAGAATGTAAGTAGAATACATCCCCAGGGAACGCTTCACGACCTGGTGGACGACGTAATAGTAATGAGATTTCACGATAAGCTGCTGCTTGTTTTGATAAATCATCATATACGACTAATACGTGTTTTCCATTATACATAAATTCTTCACCCATACTTGCTCCAGCATAAGGTGCTAAGTAAAGTAATGGGGCTGGTTGTGATGCACTGGCAGACACAACAATTGTGTAGTCCATTGCACCATATTTTTTCAAGATTTCAACTTGGTTACGTACAGTTGATTCTTTTTGACCAATTGCAACGTAAATACAAATCATGTCTTGATCTTTTTGATTTAAAATTGTGTCAATCGCAATTGTTGTTTTACCAGTTTTACGGTCACCGATGATTAACTCACGTTGTCCACGTCCAATTGGTACTAATGCATCAATTGCTTTCCATCCTGTTTGTAGTGGTTCTGATACTGATTTACGAGCCATAACACCAGGGGCTGCTGCTTCAATTGGTCGTGTTTTGGTTGTAGCGATTTCGCCCATACCATCAATAGGTTGTCCTAAAGGGTTAACCACGCGTCCAATTAATGCTTCACCAACAGGTACTTCCATAATACGTCGTGTACGTTTTACTTTGTCGCCTTCACGTATTTGTTCAAAATCCCCTAAAATGATAATACCGACACTATCATTTTCTAAGTTTTGAGCCATACCATAAACACCATTATCAAACTCTAATAACTCTCCCGACATGGCATTTTCTAATCCGTAAGCACGAGCAATACCGTCACCAACATAGGAAACTGTTCCAACTTCATCTACTGTTAACGATTCTTCGTATTTAGCAAGTTGTTGTTTAATATGCGAACTAATTTCTTCCGCTTTTATACTCATGTATCTCACCTCTCACCTTGTCGTTAAACATAAACATCAAGCCAATAATTTAGCATGAATATTATTTAATTCTGTTCTCACACTTTGATCTATGATTCGATGTTCAGATTCGACAATCATTCCACCCATTATGCTTGGGTCTAATTTTGGTCTTAAAACAACTTTATTTGCATGAAATTGTTTTGCCAAGCGTTTTTCTAAATCATGTCTTTGTTCTAGTGATAGTGCAACGGCTGTTGTCACTGTCACGACAATAATACCAAATTGATCATAATATAGATGCTCGTATTCATCAATGATATCAAGCATTTCATTCATACGACCATAGTCATAAACAGTATGGATGAATTTTGCCATCGTATCACTAAAACTATTTTCCAAGTCTTTTACGATGTTTACTTTTTCAAAAATTGATAAACGATCATCTGATAAAATATCACCTAAATCCGGCACTTCATGGTAAACTTCTCTAAGTTGTAACAACTCTTGATAAATTTCGTTAACCATGTTTAATTGTGTTGCTTCAGTAAATAGAGCCTTACCGTAAGTTTTTGCGACACTAAATTTCTTATTCATTGTCATCAACTCCTAGCTTATCAATACTTGATTGAACCAACTCTTGATGAGCACTAGCCGACAATTCCTTTTTAAGTATTTTAGAGGCAATTTCCACAGATAAGTCTGCCACTTCTTTTTTAGCATCTGCCAATAAGCGTTCTCTTTCAAGACGCAAATCTTCTTGAGCTTGCTTTTTCATTCTTGTTGCATGTTCTTGAGCTTCTACGATAATTGCATGAGCATTATTTTCAGCAACATCTTTTGCTTGAGCAATAATACTTTGAGCTTCAGTACGAGCTTCTTTTAATTCCACTTCTCTTTGTTTGGCTAAATTAGCAGCGTCTATTTTTGATTGTTCTGCACTATCAATATCGCCAGCTATTTTGTTTTCTCGTTCGTCTAACATAGTCGTTAGAGGTCCCCAGGCAAATTTCTTTAACGCTAATAACAATACAAGAAATGAAACAGAGACAAATAAAATGGTACTAAACGTAGTTTGTCCAGAACTTGCAATCACTAATTGATTCATCATGTGATTACGACACATCCTTCCCTGAATTTCATCTAATTAACTTTTGAATCTTGTATATGTTATTTGAATAATAATAATAAGGCAATTACGACACCGATGATAGGAATCGCTTCGATTAAGGCAACCCCGATAAACATTGTACTTCTTAATTGACCTGATAATTCTGGTTGACGTGCCATTGATTCTAATGTTTTAGAGATAACTTTACCATTACCATAACCTGCTCCGATAGAAGCTCCTAAAACTGCGATAGCTGCTGCAATATATTGCATAACAATTCTCCTCCTAAAAATGTTTTTATACGTTTACTTATACTTCTTCAATTTCTACTTTATGTGAGATATAGACCATCAATAAAGTAGCAAAAATAAATGCTTGGATTCCACCAATGAAAAGCGAAAAGGCTTGCCATATCACTTCAAGTGGCAGAGCCAAAATGAATTTCGTTGGACTACTTGCTCCTAATCCGGCAATTAACGATAGTAATACCTCACCTGCAAAAATATTACCATAAAGACGTAAACCAAGTGTTAATACATTGGTAAATTCCTCAATTAACTTAATTGGTAATAAAAAGCCCACTGGTTTCATATAACTGTTAACAAAATAACTTTTAACACCCTGCTTTTTAATTCCATAATAGTTAGCTAAAATAATGGCTATAAATGCCAATGTTAGTGTCACTGTTGGATCTGCAGTCGGGCTCTTCCACAAGGATACATCACTTGGGAATAAAGTTACTTTTGTAATGAGTCCTAAAGTGTTAGATACTAGTACGAACATGAAAAAAGTAAATGCCAATAAATGATATTGTTTGATTTCGTTTTTTTCAACGTTATCACCTACGATACCGCGAACAAAATCAACAAGAGCTTCCATGACATTTTGTTTACCAGTAGGTTTAAGCTTTAAATTTCGTGTACAATAATACACTAATCCAAAGACAACCAAACAAGTCAATATCGTCATTGTTACGACCGTTCCATCAAATGTTAAACCTCCAATGGTAAACAACCAGGATTTTTCTTCCACCACATTTCACCCCTTTTCTTCTCAATATTAAAACAAATTCAGAAGTTTTCTAGCTTCTGTAACAGTGTATGAAAAAATGTTTGTAGATACATTCATTTTTCCACATAATGGTGCATTGATAGACTGTCACTATCGAGACTATAATACCACCAAATGATAAATAACACAAAGTAATTCGGTATAATTCTCACAAGTTTCATACAAAAAAAAAGACAAATGAAAACTCGGTTAAAACATACTCAGAATAATAAAAGTTATTGCATTTTTTTACCTAGCTATTTTAAAAACTTTGATTTTTGTCTCCTTATTAGTCATCTCCATAAAAAGCATAATAACACTTACCAAAAAGATTACCTTTACACACAGAATTAGTCTTTGATTGTTTGATAATTCACTATAGTAAGTGCCACCTACTAAGAGACTCCGAGAATTTATAAGAAAAGACATCCCTATCTCAAGATTTATGCTAACATGACTAGTAAATATCCACCCGTGAAAACGGGTGGCTTTTTAATAGCCCTAGAAGGGCTCATTACCTACATACTCTCTAAAGAGAGCCTTTTAAAAGACCGCCAACCGCAATTCGAGAAACTTTCTATTTTTTAAATGGATCCATGTATTCACGTTTACTTATACTATCTCTTACTCTATCATCAGACTCTTGTTCTCGAATATATTTTTGGATTGTCTTCTGATTCAATCCCACAGTACTCACATAATATCCTTTAGACCAAAAACTTTTATTTCCATATTTATATTTCAAATTTCCGTGTTGCTCATGAATTAAGACAGCACTTCTTCCTTTAAGAAATCCCATAAAACCTGACACCGATTGTTTTGGAGGTATTTTTACTAGCATATGAATATGATCTGGCATTGCGTGTGCCTCTATTATTTCTACATCTTTCATCTCGCATAACTTTCTCAATATTTTTCCTATATCTTTCCTTAACTCCCCATAAATTACTTTCCTTCTATATTTGGGGGTAAATACTAAATGATACTTACAATTCCACCTTGTGTGTGCTAAACTTTTATCGTCATTAGACATAAAGAAACTCCTTTCGATACTCTTATTGCGGTTGATAGCCACTTTTTAGTATATCGAAAGGAGTTTCTTAACGCTAAAGCTATTTCTTCCACGCGCAATACGCGTGGTTTTTCTGTTTCGCACGATTTCGTGCTCAACTGACTAAAGTCATTAACAAAAAAGACAAACAACTGATAAACTATCGTTGTTTGTCTCTAAGCGCCCGATTAATCTCTCGGTTCATGTCTTTTCGTTTTAAGTCTTCACGTTTATCATATTGCTTTTTCCCTTTAGCTAAACCTAAAAGTACTTTTGCAAACCCATCTTTGATGTAAATCTTCAATGGAATCAGCGTTACACCAGGATTTTTCATCTCTGTGCCGATTTTAATGATCTGCTTTTTGTGTAGTAATAGTTTTCTTGTTCTAAGCGGGTCGTGGTTAAAAATGTTCCCTTGATCATACGGGCTGATGTGGACATTCATTAGGTATGCTTCCCCATCACGCACACGTGCAAACCCATCTTTCAAATTAACACGACGTTGTCTAATTGATTTAATCTCTGTTCCTTTTAACACGATACCTGCTTCAAATGTTTCAAAGACCGAATAGTCATGACGAGCTTTACGATTTTGAGCAATTAAATTTCCTTCACCTTTAGGCATGGTTAACCCCTCACTTTTTCTTTTTCTTCGGTTTTTTCTTCACTGATTTATAGAAAGGTTTCTTCCCTTTCTTGCCCTTTTGACCTTTTTTACCAAAGTCAGGCTTGTCTGACCCTTTTTTTCTACTGTCATTACGGCGACTGTTTTGTTTGTTCTTTTTATTATGCTTTGGTATATCGATTGTTTCAGTTAGAGGCTCAGCTGATAATAATTCAAAATCAATCTCTCTTGTGTCAACATCTGCTTTAGTTAATTTGATATGGACTTTTTGACCGATTTTATAAACCTTACCAGTTCTTTCTCCCACTAAAGCCATGTGACTTTCAATAAAGTGATAGTAATCATCTTTAAGTTGATTAACGTGAACCAAACCTTCAATCGTATTTGGCAACTCGATAAACAGACCAAATTTAGTGATTGAAGTAATAATACCATCAAACTCTTCATCTACCTTGTCTTGCATAAACTCAGTTTTCTTCAGTTTATCTGTTTCACGTTCAGCCTCAACTGCACGTCTCTCCATTTTAGAACTATGGTCTGCAATATCAGGAATGGCTTCTTCCCATTTTTGTTTGACTTTATCTGTAATTTTACCTTTTTCATACTCTTTAATCAATCGGTGAACCAGTAAATCAGGATATCGTCTGATTGGCGACGTAAAATGAGTGTAATCATCTGCAGCTAATCCATAATGTCCGACTGGATCTTCAGCATACTTCGCTTGTTGCATACTACGAAGTAACATCATACTCACAACCGGTTCTTCTGGTCGGCCACTAACTTGATCTAATACTCGTTGTAACTCTTTTGGTGACACAGCATCTTTTTTCCCTTTAACCATAATACCAAAGTTTGTCATAAACTCTAAAAAGCGTTGCACTTTCTCTTCTTTTGGATGCTCATGGATTCGGTAAATAAATGGTAGCTGTCTGTCTGTATAAGTTTTTGCCACAGTTTCATTCGCAGCTAGCATAAATGACTCGATTAAACGCTCGGCAGCTTTTCGCTTACGAAGTTTAATATCAATTGGGTGTCCTTCATTATCCACCACAATATATGCTTCTCTGTCTTCAAAAGAAATTGCACCACGATTAGCACGCTTGCTCTCAAGAATCTCGTGTAACTCATTCATCAGATGAAACATCGGAACAAGTTCACTGTATTGTTTGATTGTCTCATCGTTTGTTCCTTCAATGATATCATTGACTTCATCATACGTCATACGTGCATTCGAATGAATAACCGTTTCAAAAATATCATGTGATACCACATCTCCATCTGGTGTGATTTCCATCTCGCAAGCCATTGCCAAGCGGTCTACATCAGGATTCAACGAACAAATACCATTTGATAATTTTCTTGGTAACATTGGAATCACGCGGTCCGTTAAATACACACTCGTTGCTCGGTCACTTGCTTCTGCATCAAGTGGACTATTTTCTGTCACATAGTGAGACACATCAGCAATGTAAACACCCAAAAAGAAATTGCCATTATCTAATTTTTCCACTCGAACGGCATCATCTAAATCTTTTGCCTCTGCCCCATCAATCGTCACAACGACTTCATCTCTTAAATCAACTCGATGAAGTAAGTCACTTTCAAGAACCTCATCAGGTAATTCTTCTGCTTGTTTTAACGTTGCTTCATCAAACTCTGTAGGGATACCTAATTGCAATACAATCGATAAAATATCCATCCCCGGATCATTTTTATGTCCAATGACTTGTTTAACTAATCCTTCAAAACTATTTGTATAACCAGCTTCTGGATAATGCGTCACCTCAACAGCCACAACACTTCCATCTTCAGGTTTAATACCTTCTGCCGCAACAAAGACTTTATAGCGACTTAATTTCTTATTTTTTGGCGTTACGACACCATACAGGCCAGTTTCTTGTTGCTCACTTTCCTTAAATAACGTAAAAATACCGACAATTTGGCTCATACCTCGCTCGATAATTTTAACTACTTTTCCTTCTGGCGCTTGGTCTTCCAATGGATTTCCTACTTTTAATATCTCGATTTCAACTTTATCTCCTTCAAGAGCATAACCAGTCTCATCTCGACTAATAAAGACATCTGAATCCTCGCCCTCAACCGTCACAAAGCCAAATCCTCGTTCATTTGAACGAAACACGCCTTCAAGAACCGTTTCTTTTGTGACTAATTTTATTTTTCCTTTTTGATTAAAGGTAACAAGTTGTTCTCTTTCCATTTGTGCAATAGCTTGAACTAACTCTTTAAAGTCATTACTTTTTTGTAACCCTAGCATCTCTGCTAATTGTTCAACTGAAAATGACTTTTTTTTACTAGATGTCATCGCATCTATAATGGTTTCTTTTAATGTTTTTCTCATACTTCCTCCTATCCCCACGATAATTTATGGATAAACTGCACCACATCTTTTTCAAACTGAATTTTATCATGGCTCACTGTGATGACATGTGTACTGTTTGGGTACCAATGAACATCGACAAATGCTTTCTCCATAATTACTGCAGCATCATAAACACCTTTTGCTCTGACCATCTCATCTTTAGCCGATTGAGCAAGAAAAATGTTTTTCTCTATTCTAGGTAATCCCTCATATACTGATTGTACGGTTAGACTGATATCTTTAAGTTGGATATCAAGTGGTTCTTTTATACTATCCATTTTTTGTGTTTTTTCTTCTAAAGAAAGATTTAATTTATCATAACGATACTCACAATACTTTAAAAAATTCGGGTAAATATTTGTTGCATCACTAGGATCTAAAGGGGAAGAAAATACCCCTCCCCCGACAAACGTGTCAGGATAGGTCTCGATTAATTTCATCGCAAACAAACCTCCCATAGACAGACCAAAAACGGCAATTTTTTCATGACCCTCTTCTTTTAAAAACTCAATAGCTCGTTTAGCATCTTCCCACCACACATCTGCAGTTTGATCTAATATATCCATCGGCTCCATTGTGCCATGCCCTGTAAACATGGGACAATATACTGAAAAGCCTTCTCTCTCAACTCTTCTAGCTAATGCTCTCACGTCATTTGAACTTCCTGTATAAGCATGAAATAACAACACAGCCTTATGACTTACCTTTGAATAAAATGGTTCTACTTTCATTGTTTAACTCCTCCCAAACACATCTACCAAATCATTATAACAATAAAAAAATCTCCTGTCATAACAGGAGATAAACTGACATTATTTTGATGACAAATACGCAAGTGCAATAGCCACTGCCACCCATGCAAATCCTAATACTGTTGTCGCACGTTTCATAAACGCTTCGAACCCACGTGCTTTTGTTTTTCCAAATAATTCACTGGCACCACCTGAAAACGCACTAGCAGCACTATTTTGCTTACTTGGTTGCATCATCACAGCGATAATAATTAAAATGGATAACACTAACATTAGGGTTAATAAGAATTGATACATATTAACTCTCCTTCTCTTGAACTATAATCATCTGTTCAATTTTATCATACCTTTTTCAATATTACTAGTCTGAATAAAGTACATTGTCTAGTGTTATTTCATTTTACCGCCGACTGCATAATCACCTTTTTTCATATCAGAAATCACGATATGAACGTTTTCTGTCTTCGCTCCTGTGTTTTTCACAATTGCCTCAGTCACGTCTTTTACTAACGCTTCTTTTTGTTCTGCTGTTCTACCTTCAAGTAATTCAATATGAACTAATGGCATATCTCAACACTCCTTGCTTTTTCTTTTATTATACCAAAGATCATGTTACACATCTAAAATTTCATAAAAAACAATATTGTTTTAAAAAACCTTAATAAAGGTAGTATTCTCTGAACAAACTCACTAAACAGGTCAATCTAATAGATTTTCACCAGTCATCTGTTTATACTCAATCTGATTAATTTTGAAGGAGAGACAAAATGAAAAAAACGTTATTATATTTATCAGTAGCATGTTTAGTTATATTAGGTGGGTGTAAAAATGACACAAAAGAAAATCCAATTAAAAAAGCCGCATCAGATGAGTTAGTTGTTGCGACATCAGGCACACTATTTCCAAGTTCATACTACAATGACAAAAACGAGTTAACCGGTTATGACGTGGAAGTTACAAAAGAAATCGGTAAAAGACTAAATAAAAAAGTGACGTTTAAAGAGTTTAACGTCGATGGCATGTTATCGGCTGTTCAAACACATAAAGCAGACGTCGCCGCAAATGACTTTTCAATCAATAAAAAACGTGAAGAGAAATTTAGTTTATCTGAACCAATCAAATATTCATTTGGCAGTATGGTTGTTAGAAAAGAAGATAATTCAGGCATTTCCTCTTTAGACGATGTAAAAGGTAAAAAAGCAGCAGGTGAAGCCTCTACTACGTACATGAAAGTAGCTGAGTCATTAGGTGCCACCCTAGTAAATTATGACAATGCAACAAACGATCAATACATGACTGACTTAGTCAAAGGACGCACAGATGTTATTTTAAATGATTATTACTTACAAAAAATGGCCGTTGCTGCCCTGCCTGATATGCCTGTTAAAATATTAGAAGATGTGTATTTCAACCCATCATCTTCAGGTCTTGTCATTAATAAAGACAACCCAGAACTAAAAAAAGAAATTGATTCAGCTATCACTGATATGAAAAAAGATGGCACACTAACAAAAATTGCCACTTCTTTTTATGGAGAAGATATCTCTAAGAAACCAACTGTCAAGATATCAAAAACAATTGAGGTTGAGTAAACATGATAATTGATACAACGTTAATGATTGAGTCAATTCCTTTTGTATTAAAAGGATTGCCCTATACTTTGTTGATCAGTATCGCATCATTTTTACTAGGTTCTGTTTTAGCCAGTATGATTTACCTGTTAAGACTATTAAACAATAAGATCATCAATGCTATTTTAATCGTCTACTCTTCATTTTTTAGAGGAATTCCGGCGATTGTATTGCTCTTTGCTCTTTATTTTGGTTTACCTATGCAAATTAATCCCGTCCTAGCGAGTATTCTCTGTTTTGGACTAACAAGTAGTGCCTTTTTATCTGAAATATTTAAAAGTGCGATGCATAGCGTGAATCATGGGCAATGGGAAGCCTCACGAGCACTTGGTATGAAAAAAACGTTAATCGTCAAAGACATCATCATGCCACAAGCTATTCGAATTGCCATTGCTCCTATGAGTAATGTTGCCATAGATTTAGTTAAAGGCTCATCTCTTGCAGCCATGATTACCGTGACAGATATTTTCCAACAAGCTAAAATTATTGGTGGGAGAGAATTTAACTTCTTATCCATGTACTTTTTAGTTGCTTGTATCTACTGGATTTTATGTATTTTGATTGAAAAAATCCAATACAGTCTAGAAAAAAGATTTCCAATATTGTCATAGAAACAAAGTATGTGCACAAAACAAAGCACCCGAAATAACAAGGTAAATAAAAAATTACTCTCTATTGAATTTACGAATTAGTAGAGAGTTTTTTTATAGGAATATAGAGAACAAAACCTTTCATTTCACTCTATAGACCGACTTGTTCTACTCTTATGAACTAAAAAATGGTCAATATTGTTGCGAAACCTGAAATCAAAAATTAGGCTATAAACACCCGATAACATATCAGAAATTTATAACCTAAAAATACTGTTTTTATTTTAGCTTCACCTTGATTCCTACCCCTAACATTGACATCAATAATCCTAAACTAATCATCAATCCATTCGATTTGTTATCAGATGTTTTCGGCAAACTTTTTTGCGTTCCGATACTTGTCTCTATTTGCTTTTGCCCATAAGTAGTATTATTTACCGGTGTTTTAATCTGATTATCAATGACAACATCCTGTTTCATCAATTCATTTTTAATTGGTAAGTTAATCCCTGTTAGTATTTCTACTTCACTTGGTTCCTCTACTTCACTTGGTTCCTCTACTTCACTTGGTTCCTCTACTTCACTTGGTTCCTCTACTTCACTTGGTGATGACACTAAAACATTATTCTGATTAAGTTTCAAAGAATCCACCAATTTCGCTTTATCATTATCTGTTCTTACCACAAATTGGATATTATTAATATCTGTATAAGACGAGAAATTTAATGCTTCTTCAGAAATCGATAAATCTGATGCAAAAAAACTAACCGATGTTAAACTAGAAAGATCTCCACCCATAAACCCATTAAAAATATCCTTTGTTCCATTGCCAAATTTTATATAATTTAAACCACTTAATTCATAAAAAGGATTTTTACCATATGATACAACAGAATCCGGTATTGTTAAGCTTTTCAAATTAGGAATACTATAAAATGCTAAACGGCCAATGTGCTCAATTTTATTTCCCAGTGATACTTCTTCTAATTTCAACATATTTTTGAAAGCTAAATTATCAATTTTTTGTACATTGTTATTTAAACTAATCTTTTTTAAACCAGTATTATATTCAAATGCATTTTCACTAATTAAAGTCACAGTATCTGGAACAACGTATTCCCTTGCATATTTATCAGCAGGATACGTGATTAATTCTGTTTGATTTTTATTAAATAATACGCCTTCATTTGATGAATACACTTGATTCTCATCATCAACTGAAATATCTTCTAGCGCAATTGCACCTGAAAAAGGAAATGCACCAATAGTGGTCACATTTTTCGGCAAATAGAATGAACGTAATTTTTTATTTGTTCTAAAAGCTCCCTCACCAATAGATTCCAATTTAGACGCTTTCGAAATATCAAAGGAAGATAAACTGTGATTAAATGTAAAAGCATTCTTTCCAATAGTTGTTACTGAGTCTGGTAAAGAAAATTGAGTTAACCCTGAAAAAGCAAACGCATTATCGCCGATTAATGTTAATTGGCTTTCTTTTGGAAACGAAACGGACATTAAATTAATAGCACTATAAAATGCTTTGTCTTCTATTTTCCTAATACTACTTGGCAATGAAAGAGTTTCAACATTGGAACCTGCTTCAGCAATTTGACCCGCCTCATCCTCATACGTTGTAAAAGCAAAACTCCCTATGCTAGTAACTGCATACTCCTTTCCATTAAATTCAACATATGGAGGGATGATAATATTAGTCGATAAATTCGGAATAGGCTGTTCACCGTCTCCCACCTGAACTTCTAATTCTTCATGTTGATCACTAATAACTTTATAAACAACACCTTGATGATCTTTAAATAAGGTGGGCTTTTCCTGTTCAAATAAAGCAATTTCATCTATATTGTCATGTGCCTCTACCAAATAACTATCCATGTGGCATCCAACTAAAATCAACGTGCTAAATAATAAAACTTTTTTCATTTCTTCTCCTTTTTAGGTATACCTAATTTTTTATTTTTGTTAAGCTAAATTATAACTGTTTAAAAAATCAAGTCAAGTATTTAAAAATGAATATTTTAAAAAAACTTCGTATATAATAAAAAACTCTTGTTACCAATGGCATTGAGATACCATCTAACAAGAGTTTTAATATTATTCTGTTGGTTGAGTCACTACTAAAATATCTTCTTTAGCAGACACTTCTTTTTTATCTAAAGCTTCAACACTACTAAAGGCATTTGTGTTTGTCACAATCATCATGACTGTTGAATCATAACCTTTTTCTTTCAATACTTCTAAATCAACCGTTCCTAGTAAATCACCTTTTTTGACGATGTCACCAGTTGTTTTTTCAGTCGTAAATCCTTCACCATTTAGTTGAACCGTATCAATCCCAATGTGGATTAGAACTTCTGCGTGTTTGTCCGACATAATACCATAAGCATGTTTAGAGTCGTACACAACAGTTAGTTCACCATCAACAGGCGAGTACACTTTACCATCTGTTGGTAAAATCGCAATTCCTTTACCCATCAATTCTTGTGAAAATACTGGATCGTTCACATCTTTCAATTGAACCACTTCACCAGTGATAGGTGCTTCTATTACATCATCTTGTACTGATTCAACTACTTCTTCAGGGTCTTCGTTGATTTCAACTGCTACATTATCAGATGTTTGTGTCGGTGTTGCTTCTGCAAGTAAATGACTATTTTTCTTACCATATAGATAAGTCGTGATAAATGCTACTACAACACTGATGACAATTCCAATCAAGTAATAAGGAATTGATTTTGGTGCGATCGAGATAAACCCAATCACACTAGCTGGCCCCATAGCCACTGCTAATACATGGAAGAAACCAATAAAAGTTGTTGCCACACCTGAAGCAATCATCGCACAGATAAATGGGAATTTAAGTTTTAAGTTAACCCCAAAAATAGCTGGCTCTGTGATACCTAATAGAGCTGAAATACTTGCTGATGTTGCTAAACTTTTTTGTTTTTCATTTTTTGTTAAGAACATAATCGCTAATGCTGCCCCACCTTGAGCAACGTTTGCCATAGAAGCAACTGGGAAAATAAAAGATCCGCCCGTTTTCGCTACATCGGCTAACAGAGTTGTCTCGATAGCTGGGAAACTTTGATGCAAGCCAGTGATAACAATTGGAGAGTAGAATAGTCCGAAAATACCTAATCCAATAGCACCAGTTGTGTCATACAACCAAACTAAAGAATCTGTTAACCCATCAGAAAATCCTCTCATAACAGGTCCAACAAAAGTAAATGTCAAAAATCCTGTGATAATCAATGCTAACATCGGTGTAAATGTAAAATCAAAGGCATTTGAGATATGTTTATGGAAGAACTTCTCTAATGTCGCTAAAATCCATGAAACTGCTAAAACTGGTAATACAGAACCTTGATATCCGGCTTGAGCCACATCCATACCAAAAATATGCCAATAGTTCATCGTACCATCTGCAATCGCATTTGCCACACCATAACCATTTACCAAGTCTGGCATAACCATCGCCATACCCATCGCTGCCCCTAGATAAGGGTTACCACCAAATCGTTTTGTGGCAGAAAAACCAACAAGGATTGGCAAGAATGCAAATGGTGCTGATGCTAATAAATTAATAATTCCGGCATAATCTTCTAAAACAGGATACATTTGGACAACTGATTGTGCACCAAATAAGTTTTCAGCTGTTAAGACATTGTTTAATGCCATTAACAAACCACCCGCAACTAACGCAGGAACGATTGGCACAAAAATGTCAGATAAAACTTTGATAAACGTCATAACAGGATTTTGTTTTTTATCTGATACAGCTTCTTCCTTCACATCAGACGTTGACACTTCTTTCACATTTGTGATTGCAACAAGTTCTTTGTAAACCTTGTCCACATCTCCTGCCCCAATAATAATTTGAAACTGACCATTAACCTCAAATGTTCCCTTGACTGCGTCGATATTATCAAGAGCCACCTGATTAACTTTTCCAGAATCTTTTAATACTAACCTCAAACGTGTAGCACAATGAGCTGCAGCTTGTAAATTACCTTTTCCTAAGGCATCACTAATCTCTTGTGCGACTTTTTTGTAATCCATCGTTTCTCCTCCTACAAAAATGTTTATGATTGAAATCGCTTTTCTTGATAAAATTATGTCATCTTTCTTTCTAAATGTCAAACGTTTATCAAAATATTTTTATTATTATTTTATAACATTTATATAATAACGTTTATGTAATTGTTATACGTTTGACAATTTATAACAAATACCTTACTATTTATGTATCGAACACGCTTACTGGGAGGATAATTATGGCATTAAAAAGAGAATGGACAACACCTGAAAGATATCGTCATTACAATGATTGGGAGACAGAATACATTGATGAACTAGTTGATACAGTCACAAACTCTCCCTGGAGATTAGGGTTTCATGTACAACCAAAAACCGGACTATTAAATGATCCAAACGGCTTTTCTTATTTCAATGGAAAATGGCAACTATTTTATCAAGCTTACCCCATTGGCCCTGTTCACGGGGTAAAATCTTGGGCTCATTTAACATCAACAAACTTACTTGATTGGGAATATCAAGGGTTAGCCTTACAACCTGATATGGCTTTTGATAGTCATGGTGTCTACTCAGGCTCAGCTTTTCCTGTTGACGACAAACTATTACTTGCGTATACGGGAAATGTTAGAGATGAAGATTGGGGCCGTCATTCTTATCAATTAGGTGCCTATCTTTCAAAAGATAATTCTATCGAAAAATTTGATAAACCTTTAATTTCTGAACCACCAAAAGGCTACACTCACGAGTTTAGAGACCCACAAATCATTCCGTTTCATGATGAATACTTATTAGTTATTGGTGGTCAAACAAAAGAAAAAGAAGGAAAAGCTCTGACATATTCAAGTCATGATTTAAAACACTGGACACTAAATGGTGAGTTACACTTTACTGAGGAACCAATGGGATTCATGGTCGAATGCCCAAATCTTGTTTTTTCTAATGACAAAGCGCTCTTCATTTTTTGTCCGCAAGGGTTAGATAAATCAGTTTGTCATTATGACAATATCTACCCGAATATGTATGTCATTGGTGATGAGTACAATCTTGAGAATAATGCCATCACAAACCCTTCTGCTTTAAAAAATCTAGATGAAGGATTTGATGTGTATGCCACACAAGCATTCAACGCACCAGATGGACGTGCTTTAGCTATTAGTTGGGTTGGCTTACCTGAAATCGAGTATCCAACTGATGATTTTGGTTGGGCTCATTGTCTCAGTTTAGTCAAAGAATTAACGATAAGAGAAAATGTTCTTTATCAACAACCTGCACAAGAATACAAAGAACTGAGAACCACTCAAACTGACTTTACAGAAGTCAACACAATTAATTACGAGGCAAAATCAGCTCGTTACGAATTAGTGATTGATTTTAACGACTCAACGAAAGGGTTAATCACACTAATGTCTGATAAAGATGGCACAACTGGATTGACTATTTCCTTTGATACAACTTGTGGTAAAATGATTATCGACCGAAGTAACGTAGGGGAATCATTTGCAAGTGAATATGGCTTTAAAAGAGAGTTTTCGATTAGTAAAAAACCGCTAACATTACAAGTTTATGTAGATGAATCTCTTGTCGAAGTCTTTGTAAATGATGGCGAACAGGTAGCCACAGCTCGTGTGTTTCCTAAAGTAGACAACACCTATATTCATGTGGACTCTGATAGCCAAATTGACGCTACTTGCTATAACCTACGTCAAACAAATCAATAAAGGAAGATAACATGACATGGCAATCAAATTAACTGATGTGGCAGAAAAAGCTGGTGTTTCACCAACCACTGTATCACGTGTAATCAATAATTATGGTTCACTGAGCCAAAAAACAATTGATAAAGTCAATCAAGCGATGAAAGAGTTAAACTATCAACCAAACAGTTTAGCTAGATCACTCCAAGGAAAAAGCACTCAACTAATCGGGTTAATTTTTCCAACGGTATCCAATCCGTTTTACGGTGAATTGATTGATAAAGTCGAGTCAAAATTATTTGAACGAGGATATAAATGCATCATTTGTGATAGTGCCAACAATAAAGAAAAAGAACGAAACTATATTAATATGTTATCGGCAAATAAAGTAGACGGTATTATTGCCGGAGCACATAATTTAGGAATTGCTGAATATGAAAATATCGAGTTACCTATCGTGTCTTTTGACCGACATTTGGCTGATGGGATTCCAATTGTTGGGAGTGATAATTTTCAAGGTGGCTATCTTGCAACAGAGACTCTATTTCTAAAAGGGGCAAGAAATATTGCTATTTTAACTGGCTCTCAACGCTCAAACTCACCAACTAATAGACGACTGAATGGGTACCTTTCGTTCATGGAAGAACATCAATTAACGCCTAAAGTATTTAAGTTTGACCAAAGCTATCAATCAGCCGCCTTAAAAAACATCGAAATCAAACGAATTTTAGAAAACGAAGACATTGATGGGTTGTTTTGCACGGATGATTTAACAGCTATCTTAGTTTACAACCAGTGTCAACAACTAGGTATTTCGATTCCTGAAGATATGAAATTGATTGGCTACGATGGAACAAAGTTTGTCAGAACTTACTTCCCTCAACTAACCACTCTCGCGCAACCAATGACTGATTATGCCGATATCTTAATTGACTTGTTAATGCAACGAATTGATGACGTGGAGAAAAAATTAGAAGACCATTATTTTTTACCAGTTACTTTTGTACAAGGACAAACAGTTTAAAAAAGCATGTAGAACAATCTCTACATGCTTTTTGCTTGTTTATAAATCATTTAGTACAACATAATACATTTTTAATGGGCCATGAAGTCCGACAACTAATTGCATTTCAATGTCACCAGAGTTTGAAGGACCTGAAATAAAATGAATGGCAGAACCAACTGATTCACCTTTTTCAATTTTTTCAGCAAAATAATTAGCTGCTTGTGTCGAGCGAGCCACAATACTGCTCTTTTTAATCAACGAGATATAATGTGTTGGTAAAAAGTGTAGTGAACGCCCTTGACCAGGTGCTGTTTCCACTACGATTGAACCAGATTCTGCTAACATAAAATCAGCATTAGCAATCACAACATTGGCTTCTTCTGCTTTTTTTATGTTACTATCACGAAACTCTTCTCCCTCATCCCAATAAGAAATAGCAGAACTATATTCTGTTTCAAGAAAATCTAATAATTCTTTAGAAAAGCGATCATCTCTCGGTAACAAAATATTGCCATTTCCTGATTGTTCAATCAATTTTTTCAATGTACTATGTAAATCATTTGATGGAATATCTAACAACTCGGTATGAATATCTTTGACTTTTTCTTTACAAATGCCAAGCAGTTCATCTACATCTTTATCTGCTAGATGCGTTTGAGGCAAATCATTCACGGGAATATAAGGATGTTCTGCAACATTTAAAGGCGTTGTCCCTAGTTTTTCATGTAAGTTAGCTAAAAATTTATCACGGTTATGAATATTAGTCATTGTCTGCACCTGCCTTATGATCTTTAAACCATTTTCTAAAGCTATCTTTGTATTTTGGTGGTCTTGGTAAATCTCTGACATCTGTCCAACCTTTTACAAGTCCAGGCCCTTTATTAATAAAGCCTCCAAACTGGTACATATTTGTAACAGAAGTTGGCGATTTTTTACTTAATACACCCATTCCACCATGTGCCATATGAATCGCTGAATTAAATAAAAATGGTGAGGCAGTTCCACTACCAATGACTTTCATTTGGAAATCTTCAAATCCGTGTTTCATTTTCAAATCATCTGTCATCACTTTACGATGCTCGATTAATAATTCATGTAGTGGAATCTTAACAGGACATGTTTCTGTACAAGCACCACACAAACTTGATGCGTAAGGCAACTCTCCAAACTGTTTGTATCCACCCAACACTGGAGATAAGACAGCACCAATTGGACCTGGATAAATAGACCCATAACCATGTCCACCAATATGACGATAAACAGGACACACATTCAAACATGAACCACAACGAATGCATTGTAGGACTGGTTGGAAAGCTGTTCCTAACGCATTTGAACGACCATTATCCACGATAATCACGTGGAAGTCTTCTGGTCCATCTGATTCATCTGCTCGTTTTTGTCCAGCAAACGTCACATAAGTGGTTAAACTTTGACCAACCGCACTTCTAGCCAGTAAGTTATCCAACACTTCTGCTTCTTTCATCGTTGGGACAATTCGTTCCATTCCCATTAAGACAATTTGCGTTTTCGGAATACTAATCGTCAAATCAGCATTTCCTTCATTTGTATCCAAATTAATCATACCACTATCAGCAATCGCAAAGTTACAACCCGTAATCCCCACTTCTGCTTCAAGGAAAAATTTTCTCATGACTTCACGAGCACATCTAGCTAAATTTACTGGATCATTATCCCCTTTGTAGCCAAGTTTTTTCTCAAAAACTGCACGAATTTGTTCTCTATTTTTATGAATACTTGGAAACACAATATGTGATGGTTCATCCCAATCATCCATTTGCAAAATAAATTCTGCTAAGTCAGTTTCCATCACACTTACACCATCAAGTGTTAGCAGCATAGGATCGACATCTACTTCTGTTGTGACCATTGATTTTGATTTAACAATTTTTTTTGCTTTTTTCTCTATGACGATTTGTTTGACATACTCATTAGCTTCTTCTGCTGTTTGAGCAAAATAAACATGTCCACCTTGTTTGGCGACATTGTCACTAAATTGTTCTAGGTAATCGGGTAAGTAGGCAATGGTATGTTGTCTGATACTCTCACCTAACTCACGCCACTCTTGCCAATTACCTAACTTATCACGAGCACCTTCACGTTTTACCCATTGAGCATCCTGAGCTTTAGCCACAGCTTGTTGCATAAATACATCTTTTTTACTATCTTCTAATCGCTCTTTAAATGGTTTTGTACTTGTTGTTAATCCCATTAGTTTGCCACCTCGCTAGATAATTGAATTCGACTAGTATCGACATTTGAATTTAATATTTCTGCGATGTGCATGATTTTAATCGGATTACCATCTCGGTTAAACTTACCACCGATATTCATTAAGCAACCCATATCGGCACTGATTAAAGTATCTGCTCCCGTATTAATAACGTCATTCATTTTTTCTGTGACCATCTGCTCAGAAATCTCTGGCATTTTCACTGAGAATGTTCCACCAAAACCACAACAATTTTCAATATGACCTAATGGAATCATTTCTAAGCCTTCAACATTATCCAATAATACAAATGGTGCTTCTCTTTCTCCTAACAGACGTGTCATGTGACAAGAACGATGATAGGTTGCTTTTCCTTCATAACACGCACCTACATCTGTTAGTCCTAATACTCGGTAAATAAATTGACTAAATTCGTATGTTTTCTCTGCTAGTTCAACTGCTTTAGGATAATACACATCATCATCCTTCAACAAATCAGGATATTCACGTAACATACCCACGCAAGACCCTGCTCCACCTACTACGTAATCTGAGTTTTCAAATGCTTCTAATTGATTGATTAGTGTTGCTTTGCTCTTCTTTTCATAACCACTGTTAAACGTTGGTTGCCCACAACAAATTTGTTTTTCGGGAAAATCAACCTGGCAACCCAATCGTTCTAGTACTTCGACCATTGCAATGCCCACATTTGGAAACATCAAGTCGACAACACAACTAGTAAATATGCTTACTCTCATTTTTACTCCTCCAAGCAACAATTTGTTTATTTACATCACATGTCTATTTTACCACTAGAAAAAAGATTGAAACACTTTCACAAGTCGTTTTTTATGGTTTTTATACATATTTTATAAACAATTCATTAATTTACCTACTCCAACTATAACTAAACATAGAATTATAGTATAAAGTAAACAATAAAACATCGCTTTTTTAAGGATAATCCCTTCTTCACCATCTAAGCCGGTAGCTCCTGTTGCAATGGCAATGCTCTGCGGTGATATCATTTTACCAGCCGTTGCACCTGCCATATTTGCCGCTGCTAACCAATAAGGATTGATTTTCAATGTATTAGCTGCTTGCACTTGTAAATCACCAAACAAGACATTTGATGACGTATCACTTCCTGTAATAAACGTTCCTAACACCCCAATAATTGGTGAAATAACTGGATAAAAAGGTCCTGTAATTCCGACTAACGTTACAGCTATCGTATCTATCATTCCGCTATATCCCATCACTTTTGATAAACCGACAATAGAACATACTGTAATAATTGTTTTCCCTAACTGTTTGATTGTATCCAAAAGAATACCAAACATCCGACCAAACGATAATCCTTGTATTGCCCCACCTAAAAAACTAGATAAAAAAATCAATGTTCCTGGTGAAGATAACCAATCAATATCAATTGGTTTGGCATTTGGACCATTGTAAATGTGAAAACTTGTTTTTACGCTTGCCAATGTATGATTGATTGAAGGGAATAACGATGAGCTAAAAATAATCAGAAAGAACACAAAAATAAACGGTAACCATGCTTTGATTTTTGTACTAGTCGAAATAGCGCCTATTTCTGTTTTTTCTACATTATTTTTTTGTATCTTAGTCATAATAACTAGTGACAATAAACATACCAGTGACCCAACAATAGAAGGCAACTCAGGTCCCATAGATTTGGTAATAAAAAGTTGAGGTACAGCAAACGTTAACCCCGCCAATAAAGTCGCTAATAATACGCCATCACCTTTAAAAGCCTTCATGCCACGGCCATCCGTAATATAAACTAAAACAAACGGAATCAGCATAATCAAAACAAATAATTGAATAGAAACAAAATAAGATAATTGCATCACATCAAGTCCAGTTACTTTAGCTAAAGTCGTTACGGGTAATCCAACTGCACCAAAAGCAGTTGGGGCTGTGTTAGCAATTAAACACACTATTGCTGCTTTAATTGGTTCCATTCCAAGCATTACTAAAATACTTGCAGGAATAGCTACCGCTGTACCAAAACCAGCCACGGCCTCTAAAAAACCTCCAAGCCCCCATGCTAATAGCAGTACTAAAACTCTCATATCTTTTGTCAAAGAGGTTAACATAGACATGATTGTGTCCATTCCCCCTGACTCTTTACTAATATTATAAATAAATACTGCAGAAACGATAACATAAATAATTGGCCAAAACGCCATCATAATTCCATCTAAACCAGCTGTCATACTGTGAACGAAAGAAAAATCAAATCCTATCATACTCAAAATAATTGTTCCGACAAATCCTATCATACATGCTATATCTCCTCTAATGTGAAAAACACCTAAAGATAAAATAAGCCAAATAATCGGAACAATTGCAACAAATGTTTTAAATAAATCCATGTCATACCCTCCATATTATGTTTAATAAACAAAAAGACGAATTAAGCTACACCTCCTCATCATAAGAAACTATAAAGAATCACATATACCTATCTAAACAAATTAACAAATACAAGATATGATTATATATACTTTAACACATATATAAGTAAAATAAATATGAAATTTTCTTTTTTATACATAAAAAAACCAAATAATAAAAATTAAATAACATATTTCATATAATATAGAACACTAATCACAAATCACGAAACCATGCATTTAACCAAAACATAACCAATAAAGTTATATTATTGACAAAATAAATAAAACATAAGACAATAACTTAATAGAAATGGGGAATAGATGATGAAAAACTTTGATTTTCATGCACCAACAAACACATTATTTGGAAAAGATCAAATTCAGCAGTTACCAAAAGTATTAAACCAATATGGAAAAACTGTTTTACTAGCTTACGGTGGTGGAAGTATCAAACGTAGTGGGTTATACGATAAAATTTACGAATTAATCGGAGCAGACACAACAATAGTCGAACTTAGCGGTATTGAGCCAAATCCAAGACTAGACACTGTTATAAAAGGAGTTAAACTATGTAAAGAGCATCAAGTTGATGTAATTTTAGCAGTTGGTGGTGGGTCAACTATCGATTGTTCTAAAGCTATTGCAGCGGGCGTCTTTCATGAAGGAAACCCTTGGGAATTTGTCACAGACGACGGTGTTACCATTGAAAAAACTTTGCCTATCGTGACGATTTTAACTATTGCAGCAACAGGTTCAGAAATGAACTGGGGATCAGTGATTACAAACGAAGAGACCAAAGAAAAGTTGAGTTTCCATAGTCGTTTAGTGATTCCAAAGGTGTCTATTTTAGATCCAACTTATACATTCTCAGTACCTACTTATCAAACAATGGCTGGCTCAGCAGATATTTTTTCTCATTTAATTGAAAATTATTTTAATCAAACACCAGATACAATGGTTCAAGACGGAATTGCAGAAGGATTGATGAGAACTGTATTACACTACACGCCTACTGCTCTTAAAGAACCAACAAATTATGAAGCTCGTGCTAACTTAATGTGGGCAAGCTCTCTTGCTCTTAATGGTTTGACAGGAAACGGAAAATTCGGAGTATGGTCATGTCACCCAATGGAACATGAGTTAAGTGCTTACTATGACATCACTCATGGTATTGGATTAGCTATCTTAACACCAAGATGGATGGAACATGTCCTAAATGATGATACTGTTGAACGATTTGCTTTATATGGGCATCGTGTCTTTGATTTAGAGGTAAATGATGACTTGTACATCACAGCTAAAGAAGCTATTAAACTCACTTATGACACTTTTGTTGATTGGGGTGTGCCAATGACATTGCCAGAAGTGGGGATTGATGAGTCTCTCTTAAAAGAAATGGCTGAACAAGCAGTCCATCACTCTAATATTAGCACGAAAGCATACGTTCCTTTGAGTGTAGAAGATGTCCTAAAAATATATACAAACTCACTTGTGCCAATGATTTTGGCTCTATAATTTCTACTGTTGGTAACGAAAGTTACTAGCAGTTTTTAGTACACAAAAACATGTGTTATCCGTTAGAATGAAATTGCGAAACAACAATCTAAGGAGGATACCACATGTCATACTCACAGACTATCAAAGATATCTTAAATATACTAGACCTAAATATTATTTTTAATGAAAATTGTTTGTCTACTAGGAAAATAAAGGGAGTTTTCTCTAGAGTATTTGAAGGTTTTTTAGATGAAACACCAGAATGTTGTCTTCATTGCGAAGAAAAGGATACACACATTATTAAGTGGGGATATACTACTAGTTTAATTAAAGTTCCTGCTATTTCTGAATACGTTACATATGTTCAATTAAAGAAACGTCGTTTCTTGTGCAAAGATTGTAAATCGACATTTGTTTTAGATACGCCTTTTGTTTCTAGAAACAATTCTATTTCTAACAATTTAAAACGTCTTGTTGCTAAAAAACTAACTTCTAAACAATCTATGAGTGACATTTCAAAACAAGCAAACGTTTCTACTTCAACTGTTTATCGGGTACTTAAAGAATGGTATCACCCCATTCAGAAATATAGTTATTCCTTACCAGCTGTCCTTTGTTTTGATGAGTTTAAATCTGTAAAAAAAGTAGCTGGATCTATGAGTTTTATTATGATAGATGGTGACACTAAGGAGTTAATTGATATTTTACCTGATCGAAGATTACCTAAGATCGAGAAATACTTTAACGGATTCTCTTTATCTAACAGAGAACAAGTGAAGTATGTTGTTTCTGATATTTATCAACCCTACATCATCTTAACTAAGAGACTTTTTCCTAACGCTAAAGTCGTTTTAGATAAATTTCATCTAGTTCAACACATTGGTAGAGCTTTTCAAAAAATACGAATTAGAATAATGAATCAATTAAAGCATAAAGATAATGGAATTATTTATAGACGAATAAAAAAATATTGGAAATTACTTCAAAAAAGTTATGGCAAACTAGACTTTATTCAACAACAATGGCACTCTTCATTTAAAACGTATCTTTCTGAAAAAGAATTACTTGAACGCCTACTTACTTACAATGCTGAACTTACAGATGCTTATAATATTTACCAACAGATTTTAAGATCTTTTCAAACAAAAGATTATTCTTTATTTGTAGATTTAATCAATCAAAAAACTCTTTTTCAAGAGTATATACCTGTTTTTAAAACATTTAGAAAGTATCAAGAAGAAATAAAAAATACTTTTGAAACATCGTATTCAAACGGTCCTTTAGAATGTATGAACAATCATATTAAAGTCATTAAGCGTAATGCCTATGGCATGAGAAGTTTTTATAATTTCAAATTACGAATAGCAATTTGTTTAAAAAAATCTGTATTCAAGACACCAAAAAAGATCTAGAAAACATGTTGTTTTCTAGATCCTAAATTCTAACGTTTTAACTCTTACCAACAGTAGTTGACAAAGAGCCATGATTTTTTAAACAATAAAACGCCATTCTCACTATTATGAGAGTGGCGTTTTGTCATTAATATAGTCTTTTGCTTCTTTATTAATTGCTTTTAAATCAATACCTTGTTTCGTCGCGGCAAACACACAGCCACAATAGCATTGACGATAAATGTCGTAATCTTTACACATGGATATTGAACGTTGGTACCCACCTCTTTTTTTGAAGTCACTTGGTAAATAAGCCACATCATATAGTTTCTGAATATCAAGTCCAATTGTATTAATCAATTGAGCATCTTTTTTAGGTGAAATAGTTAGTGCACTCCCAAAGTAATCAAACCCTCTTTTTTGTGCTTCTTCAGCCACTAAGTCTAATCTCATTTGAAAACAACTTTCACAACGTGCGCCACCTTCAGGCTCATTCGCCAATCCTTTTTTAGTCATCGTCTGAATAAAAACATTTGGCTCATACTCGGCTTCTATAAACTCGACATGCTTATCATTCTTTTTATTGAATTGCTCAACAAATTCTTTTTGAACGATGGCTCGTCTCTCATACTCACTTTTAGGATATATATTTGAATTAGCAAAATAAATCGTGACATCGGCATAATTTGTTAAAAATTCTAATGTATAAGTGCTACAAGGTGCACAACAACTATGAAGTAAAATCTTCGGGCGAAACGATTCCTCTTCCCATTTTTTTATTAATTGAAGCAACACACTGTCATAATTAATCGTTTGATTTTTTAAACTGTTGATAATCTCCAATGAGTCCATTGTTAATACTCCTTTATTGCATCTGTTTATTTTATTATAACAAAATGATATGTGCTGTTGCTAGATTAGTGATATTTTTAAAGTCATATCAATGCTTTTTACAAGAAAGAACTCATTATCAGATATTTGGTAACTAACTCTCCATTATTCTTCATAAATAAGAATGATTTACCCAAGACCTCTTATACACGAGTTGATTAAATAACTAATAAAAAAGGTAACAGGAAAAATCTCTTTAAACCTTTATATATTAGGGATGCTCACTTTTATTAACAATATGTAAGCCAATGATTACTTATAATACTAGGGGGATTTTGAGACAATTAAAACAGAAAAAATAAAAAAGTAATGGGGTTTTTAATTTTCATTGGGGTAGGTCTATCAATAAACATACTATCAACGCAGGCAAATTCTATTGATAATATTTAAGTATTAAAGCAGAAAAACAAATGCTATTGTATTGAGGTTATGCTAATACAGTTAGACATATATGTGATGGAGTAGTAATATGATAGTAAGCAATATTCGGTTTAACTTGCTTTAAAAAATACTAGCGCTATAAATTCAAAAACATATAAAACTTTTGATAAACAAACTAAAGCAGATACATCCAACTAAGTTGGGTTTGTCCTCATAGGTACAGTAAGCATTCTTAAAAAATGTTAATCAAGTAAAAGTAACAGACTAAAAACTACAAATTTATAGTGTTGATCATGGCAGTTGGATTTTTAGAGTTTCTGGAGGAACAGTAGATATTAATTAAGGAGAAATATGAATAATTACTATAACAACTCATTAAATTACCTAAAAAAAAATTTTACAATACAAAATTTTCCATTAGATTTATTTCCTGATTTTCATGTAGAACATTTACAAAATAAAGTAATAAATAATCCTTTAAATCAAATTTATAATCTCAAGAAGGAGGATATACAATTAGAGTGTTTTTCTATTACTAATTTAACTACTGAGAATATTTATATAAACCCTAAAAAATCAAATTATTTTGAGCTTTTTTTAAATGATGATGCAGAAAATATTATCTTATATGTTATTTTAGAAAAAACAATAGGATGTATCGAAAGTAATAGTGATAGACTCTTTTGTAAATTGCTCATGGCTATGAAACCTAATGAAAAAGATTTAAATAACGAGCATGTTTTTACTATGTTCCAAAATATTGAACGTACAATAAAGGATATATATTAAGTTATGTGACGATTTATTAAGTCAGAGTAACTTGTAATAACGTTTAAATAAACCATGTATTTATTTATCGAAAAATAGATTGAAGAGGCTGACCCAAAAGTCTTTAAAATAGAAAAATCCCATGAAATCAGTTTGTTAAAACACTGAGTTCGTGGGGTTTCTGTTTTGTTAGTTTAGTGATTTTCATTTAAAAAGTTACTTTTGGGTTAGCCTCTTATTATTCGTATAAGATTGATTATTGTAAGCAATTAGTTAATTAACTTCGTAAAATATAGTTTTATATTTTTTTATATAAGTATCGGGTATAAATTTATTTAATACTAATACTATATTTCGTTCCTCATTAAAATATAGTATTGGATAGATTTCATTTGTATTGACTCCTAAACTATCTATAAGGAGCAACTCTGAAGTCTCATCTTTAAATTTAGTCATATCTGAGTGATTATCGAACATGATAATCTTCCCTGTTCTCATTTCATTAGGAGGAAAATATATTCCTTCTTCTTCATTACCTGTTTCAGGTTGAATATCAAACTCTATTATCTTTTTTGCTTTCTCATAATGTTCTTGATTTAACATATCTTCAGTAGCTACAAAATTCTCATTATAATTAATTAATAGTTTTTCATCTTCAAAGAGTGTTAGCAGTTTCTCAATATATTCATCGTCTGTTAATTTTACTTCTAATTTGGTACCTGCATCTTCTGAGACTTCTTTTTCTGATTTTGAATTACATGCTGTCAACACTATAAAAAGGCTTAACAAGGGGATGAGCATTAATCTTATTTTCATTTTAAGCTCCTTAATTTTTACATAAATATACCATAATAAAATTAACTTGGCATAATGCTACATTATGTAAATTCTTATTCTTTATTTCCAAAACAAAAATATTGATGATAGTATATCTAAGATAATATCTAAAATGTTTGATCCTAACCCTTGTACTTTTTTCTTTTCTTTTTTCCTTCGACTTCTCATATTCTTTAAATTCCTTTTAAAAAAATACCATATATTATCTGACTAGGTTTAACATTAGATTATGTCTACCTAACCGTTAAATAACTATTCTCTATAATTTTTCAGTGTGTCTTTTACAAAATTTTCTTTATAATCTGTATATGCTGTTATCTCATTAAGATTATTTTCTAAAACAGTTTGTTTTATATTTTCATATTGCTTTTTTATATTGTCATGAGTTCTAAGAATATCACGAAATAGAATTAAATCATTCCATTTTTTTTGATTAAAATTTACTAAATGAATAATATGAGTTTTAATTTCAAATGTGTTATCTATGAATTTAGCACACACGATTTCGTCATGTTTTTGTACCCTTAACCTATAAAAACCCAATTTTTTTAATTGATTAAAAAAAGAATCATCTAATTTGGAAATATCGTCCACTCCTATTAAAATATCTATAATCGGTTTGGCCTTAATTCCTTTTATTGCAGTACTTCCTACGTGTTCTATACAATTACAATTTAAATTTTTTAATATTTCTTGTCTAACTCTGTTAAACTCTATTTCCCACTCTTGATTATAAGAAACAATGACTACTTCATTATTTTTCAAACCTAATTCCATATTTATCACTCCTTTTTTAAAAAATACCATATATTATCTGACTTGTTATAACGTGATTTATGTTAACTTATCTGTTAAATTATTAAATTTTAAACTTCTTTCAAAGAATCAGAAAATACTTTCCACTCTTCCTTAACTTCTACAGGCAGATTGTTATATTCTCTTAGATTTATTGCTCCATGTAAATAATACAAATGGACTAATCATACATTAGGTTATTGTTATTTTAGTTTTAAATAAGCTGAGTTACTACCTTCTTGTTTTAATTGTTCTACAATTGTACTTAACTACATAGTGACTCATTTATTACCAAATGAGTAATAGGATATGCCTTGCCAAAACCATCTAGTTCGTCTTCTGATTCAATTTTAAAGCCATGATTAAGATAAAACATTTTTGCACACTCATTTTGAGTATTTACGTCCACTCTTTTTATACTTTCTGTTTCAATTAATTCGGATAGTATTCTACTGCCGTATCGTTGACCGATAAAATCTGGATCAAGAAAAAGCATAACTAATTCATCTTGACTAGTCCCACTAAAGCCAATGATTTGATAACCATCTCTCCATAAATATAAATTAACGTGATTTAAATATTCTGGAATAATCTCCTTATAAAAGATAAAGTCTTCTTCAGACAAAAAATGATGTGTTTTCTTTACTGACTTTTCCCAAATCTGTCATACTAATCCATAATCCTTTATATCTGCTTTTATTTTAGTTAACAAAGTATTCTCCCCTATTAGCTTAATATTATATGTTTGTCTTCTTAAAATGACAAAATTAATTAAAAAAAATTCTTAAATCCTTTGATAGATTCATAAAAGAAATCAATAAAATTAAATACATTGGCAATAAGTATTGTAGTTAACGATAATAAGCACAATCATTTAACTGTTTTAGGTGTATGAGAGTTCTTCTGAGAGTTAATGAATAAAATAAAACTTAAAACTACTGAAAATACTTCACTCAAATTATTTTCATTATATCACGTTTAAATTAAGTAGATATGGTAATTTCAATGTCCTAGTTTTTCCGATGACGAAATGAAATTATCTAGTAATAAACTTTAACTCTTTTGTGGATTAAATCCTAGACAACCATACATCTTTAATTTTATACCATGTATCGCAATGTTATATGAAAGGTGAGTATTTTATTCTATAATCAACATTGTAGAAGAAAGGAGGTTTTTATGAGAGTCAAATTTGAAAAACAAAAGCATTTAGAAGAGAACTTAATTATAATCCAAGCAAAAGAAAAAAATAGGGAGATTGATTCAATAATAAGAGGAATAGAGAACCACAAAACCGTTTTAAGCTGTTCTCATAACGAAAAAAATATACTTGTTCCTTGCAAATCATTCATAAGATTTTATTCATATGATAAAAAAATAAATGGTTCTACACCTGATCAGGAGTATCTGGTTAAGTATCGGCTATACGAATTAGAAAATATTTTAGATAAAAATTTTTTGAGAATTTCTAACAATGAAATTATTAACATTAATTATATTTCTAAATTAGAATTAACAAATGCAGGAATTATTATTATTTATTTCAAAAATGGGGAACAAACAAGTTCTTCAAGAAGATATTTAAAAAAAATAAAGGAGTATTTATTATGAACAAACATATTGTTTTCCAAATATTTAGTGGCTTTAAAACAGGGGTTTTTATAGGGCTAATGTTTTCAATCTTTTTCTCATTTATATATTCAGGTGATTTATTTTATCCGATGCCTCCAGCCTTCATTGATAAATTTTCTTCCGAATTAATAGCCTTTATTGTTTCAGTATTTTTATGGGGAGTTATTGGTATCATATTTACATTGACAAATTTTATCTTTACGAGTACTGATTGGAGTATTACTAGAATGACTGTTAGTCATGCGGTTATCTCGTATTGCTTGTTTTTACCTATAGCAATATTTTTAGACTGGATAAATTTTTCAGTAACGAATATAGTTACCTTTACAATGATTTACCTATTCATATACGCCATACTTTGGGTTATTTCTATAATTAGAGTAAAAAAAGAAATCAACAGTATTAATAAACATATCAAAGAGTAAAATAATTATCCCAGAGTAATTAATTAAAAAGACCTCCAAATTGAAGGTCTTTCTCTTATTTAGACTATAACTGTTAATGTTGCTGCTAATAATATCAACACTAAACCAATAATCGTAATTTTCATCTCTTTTGATGTTTTCTTTTGGCCTAAGACCCAAATACCTGTCAATGTTGCAAGTACAACTGATGTTTGAGATAAAATAAACCCTGTTGCTAATCCATTCATATTAGGTTGAGCTGAAATTAAATAAGTTAGTGCTGCAAAGGCAAAGAAAAATCCTGAAATAATTTGTTTGTATGATACCATTTGAGTCAACGCATTTTCTTTTTCTTTCACAGCGATAACCAAACTATAAACAACCGCCACAATCACCATTCCAATTGCTTGTGGTAGGAAAGCGTTCATTCCTGTAATGCTTGTTTCTTGCGGTGCTGCTGAATACAACCAATACCCTATTTCACCAATCGCTAAAATGATGACAGCTTTTTTGATGTTACTTGCATCTGCACTATCTTTTTTCTCAGACCAAACTGTCATTCTTGCACCAAGTATAATCAATACAAGTGCTAGAGCACCAATTAATTTGTCTGTCATAGTTGGCCAATTTCCAAGATGTACTACACCCCATAATGACGCAACAATTAATTGAAATGCTGTCGTAATTGGCATAGCTCTTGAAGAACCTACTAATTCAAATGATTTAAACGTCAAAATCTGAGCACTCGCCCAACCAATTCCTGATAAAATACTTAACGTTAAATCCATCCCACTTGGAAACGTTAATCCATTAGCAAAAAATAAAATAATCGCAAAAATCAATGTTCCAATTGTTGATCCAACGATTTGGTTAACTGGTTTGCCACCAATTTTTGATGCGATTGTTGGGTATAATCCCCAACCTAGTAATGGTCCTAACCCTATTAATAAAGCTGTCATTTTTATAAAATCCCCCTGGTAAATTTTCTAACTAAAACGTTACGCCACTTTCCAATAAAATATTCGCATACGGTGTCATTTCACCTGTACGGATAAATGCATGCGTGTCATTCAATTTTTGTTTCATGTCACTATGTGGAATAAACTCTATTGGCGTGTTAGTAAAACGTTCTTCAATACTCGCCAAAATAGTAGGATTCGCTTCTTTTATTTCTTCAGCTAAATAAATCTTTTGTACTTCTAATTCTTCCAAGACGTTATCTAACACATCTAAAAAACTTGGCACGCCATTTGTCACAGCTAAATCAATTTTTTCTGTGTCAAACGGAACTGGCATCCCCGCGTCCCCAATACTTAATAAATCAAAATGACCCATTTTTGAGATAACTCTTGAGATATCGCTGTTTATAACGGCTGATTTTTTCATTAATATGTCTCCTTTATTTCATGTTCAAACGGAATACTTGGTTGAGCACCGTATCGTTGAACTGTTAGTGATGATGCTTTATTACCATAATCAATTGCTTCTTCAATATTAGAGAAATCTTGTTTTAGTTTACTTGCCAATGCCCCAATAAATGTATCCCCTGCGGCAGTTGTGTCGACCGCTTTCACTTTATAAGCTGAAACAAAACCTGATTGTTCTTTGTAGTCATAATAAGCACCACGACTACCAAGTGTGATAATCACCATCTCGATACCTAAATCATGTAGGGCCTCTGCTGCTTTTTTTATCGACTCATCATCAGTCAACTCAATGCCTGTAATTAATTCTGTTTCTGTTTCATTTGGAATAATAACATCTGTTAAAGCTAGTAGCTCACTCGAAATATTTTTCACAGCTGGTGCTGGATTTAAAATTGTTTTAACGTTTGAATTTTTAGCCAGTTTAAATGCTTCTATTGTTCCTGTGATAGCACTTTCAAACTGTGCAATTAAAAAATCACTTGATTCAATCACAGATTGACAACTGCTTGCTAATTCATTTGTAACGTGATTATTAGCTCCAGCATAAATCATAATGCTATTTTCACCAGACTCATCAACCGTAATAAAGGCTTGCCCTGTTGACTCATTGTCAATCGTTTTGACATGTGTCACATCAATTTCTTCTCCTTCTAATAACTCTAACATTACGTTTCCAGCTGCGTCATTTCCTATTGCTCCAATGAATGACGTTTTTGCTCCAGATCGTTTGCTTGCTACACCTTGATTTGCACCTTTACCACCACCTGCAGTAAAATGTTCTATTGCATGAATCGTTTCTCCCGGTTTAGCCATTTCTTTAACTCGTAATGTCGTATCTAGATTAATACTTCCAATAATCGTTACATGATTCATCACACGTTCCTCCAATTCATTTTTAATTAAAACGTTTTAGTAAAACGTTTTAATTTACCTTTCGAAAAAAATATAGCACACTTTGAAATAGTTTTCAAGGGCGTGCTACAGATAATCGTTCAATTAATGTGACTGGTAAAATTAATTCTGTTTCGTCTTTATCCGGATGGTTGATACGATCAATTAATAAATCGGCTGTTTTTTGTCCTAATTCAAAAATTGGCTGTGATACGGTTGTAAGCGGTGGATACACATACTCGCTCATCTCTATATTATCGTATCCTACTACACTGTAATCATCTGGAACTTTTTTCCAACTTCACTGAGACCAGCATACACGCCAAACGCTATTTCATCATTTGCTGCAAAAATAGCCGTCGCGTTTGTATTTAAAATAGTTTTAACCATCTCTTTCCCACTTTGTTTTGATAATTCAGTCGGAAATACTTCAACTTGACCATTAAAATTTTCCGTAAAACCAATCAATCGTTTTAATATATTAGGACTCATATCTTTAGGAAATAATGCGACAGCTTGTTTATGTTTTGTATCATTCAATAAAGTTGCAACAAGTTCGCCGCCGCGATAATCATCTGTTCTAACAGAATCAAATGTCTGAGTTGTAACTTGTTGATCTAGTTCTATGATAGGAATTTTTTGCAACAGCTCTCGATTGAGTACTTCTGTAATTGAAATACCTGAACTAGCCAAAATCACCCCATCAACCCCTCGGTGGTTAAGTGCTTCAATTGCTTTTTTTCCTTTAGTAAGATTCATGTCAACATTACACAGAATTGTCATAAATCCAGAACTAAAAAGCACGTCTTCAATCCCTTTAACAAGGGTCGCAAAAAAAGGATTAGTAATATCTGGAACGATAATCCCTATCGTCAAACTTTTTTTCATGACCATTCGGCGAGCAAAATAATCAGGTGCATAACCTAATTCTTCTTGTGCTTGCAATACTTTTTTTACCGTATCTGGATGAAATTGATGTTTTTTACCATTTAAAATCTGGGAAACAGTGGTGATAGATACCCCCGATTGTTTTGCAACATCTTTAATCGTTACTTTTTTATTTGCCATATCGTTCTTCCTTCGTTCTTCATAGTAAAACAATTCTATTGCCTTTATAACCTCTTACATGATACCCTATATAGTATTAAGACTTAAGGAGACTATTTATGGGATGCCAATGTAAAAAGAGTTTACCATCTAAAATTCTTATTGGCCTGTCTTTAATCATCATGACACTTTTTAACGATACATCATATAGCTCGGTTGCGTTTAAAATCGGTGGTGCTATACAAGTTGTTGGTATCGTTTGGTTTCTTACTATTTATTTTTTTAATAGACAAAAAAGCTGTCAAATCAAGGACAAGTCATAAGCGTTTATCAAACATGTGATAACGCTTTTTTATTTTACATATCTCATAATAGCATAAGTGACACTATCTTTTAAAATAATCTTCAAATGTAATGGCATACTTCATTGTTTCAACAAGTGGCTTGTTTTTAAAATTGATATAATAATCTGTGCCTATTTTCTTCATCCCAATTTTTTGCATCACTTTACCTGAATTGAGATTATCTTTATGATGGGTCGCATAAACTACTTTTAAATCGAGTTTTTCAAAAGATAGTTGAAGTAATCTCTCCGCTACTTCTGGCACAATACCTTGACCCCAGTATTTCTTAGACAGTGCATATCCAATCGTAGCACAGTCTTTATCAATGGACATAAAATCAATCGTCCCGATTAGTTTGTTTGTCTCTTTTAATTCAATACCCCACTTGGTAAGTTGTTTTGGGATAAAAATTTGCTCAATGACAGTGTATGTTTCTTCTTTTGACTGATGTGCGCTGAATTTTGTATAATGACTTACTTCTTTCATCGAACAATAATCATACATATCATCAACATCATCTAACGTAATCTTTCGTAATAAGCAACGTGGTGTTTCCATCACACTATGTTCTTTTAATACCATCTCTTGTGATATTTCCATTTGTATCACCTCATTTATTTTTTAGCAATATAAGTCAAAAAAATTAGTTTCGCCTATGATACACTTTATGTGTCAAAGGAGGTCTGTTAAATGAATTATTCTAACTATGTTTCTAAAGCAATTACTTCTATACAACAACATATTGACGAAGAAATAAGTCTAGATAAAATATCAGATTACATTGGTTATTCAAATTATCATTTTCATAGATTATTTAAGAAAGAAACTGGCTATTCACTTTACGACTATATTAAACAACAAAGATTAGTAAAAGCCTCTCTTCTCTTAAAGCACTCTGAACTAAGCATATTAGATATTTCTATTCTTTCCTTTTTTAACTCTCAAGAAGCTTTCACTCGAGCATTTAAAAATAAATTTCAAATTCCACCGAAAAAGTTCCGAATGTTACATAAAAATATCATGAATAAAGGAGACTACCTAATGACTAATCAAAAATCTACTATTCCCGGATGGTTTAAATCAGGATTGGCAAGTAATAAATACGATATGGCTATTGATACTAATATTACACATATATCTAACCAATCAGCAAAACTATTTTCCATTTGTGATGACTTTAATGACGAAGAATTTGGGACAATCATGCAACAATTCAAAGCGGAAAAGTTTAAAGGAAAACGTGTGAAATTCTCAGCTTTTTTAAAAACTGAATTATCCAATGGGTCCAGTGGTTTATGGGTTCGGATTGATTCAAAATATTATGACATGCTTGCATTTGATAATATGAAAGATAGATTAATTACGGAAAGTACAGATTGGAACTTTTATTCATGTGTTTTAGACGTTCCATTACAAGCAGATGTGATCAACATCGGTATTCTATTACTTGGGCAAGGAACCGTATGGATCAATTCATGTCAATTTCAAGAAGTACCTAATACAGAAAAAGTGACAGAGATTTCTCCTAGTCACTTTGTTCCAGATTCACCAGAACACTTAGATTTTTCCTAAGTGTTCTTCTTTGTTTTTATCAGATATTTTGATAAATCGAGTATGTTATTTTTTTGATTTTCTGATACTGTCACATCTTTTCTAACACCGTAAGTTACTGCTTCATACTCACGAGTTAACTCACTAAATGTCACACTAATTTCAGGCATCTCTCCAGAAACTTTCTCAGCATAAGAATTCAGGGTTTCACTATTTTCACGTGGTAATTTTCCTTCTATCTGTTTTAGTAGCAAACGATAAATACGTGTAAATGATCGTTTTAATATCCCTATACTAATCAGTAGTCCCATAAAATAGCGATACTTAAATACTATAAGCAGAATGAGCATGACTAATACTAAACAAGCTATTTGACTGACAAATGTTACAACTTTCTTATTATCATCGAAAAATAATTTAATTTTATCTATAATGCTTTCTCGATTTTCTTGTTGATTTCTGGTAACACTTTTTGCTGACTGAGTAGAACTTGGTTGTGTATTATTTTCTTTTTTATCACTTGAAGATGGTGTCGTTTTTTCTTCTTTTTTCTGTTCTTGGACTTGTTGTGTTCCAGTAAAACTTGGGGTTGGCTCAAATGGAACCCAGTCACTTCCTTCAAAATAGACTTCAACCCATGAATGGGCATCAGAGTTTCGAATATTATAAACACTATAATCATCTTGTGTTTCTCGGACTTGCCCCTGACTAAATCCCTTCACCCATCGCGTTGGAATCCCAATGCTTCGTAACATGACACTCATGGCACTTGAAAAATTGTCACAGTAACCGACTTTGGATTCAAACAAGAAAAATTCAACGTAATCACTATTTTTAGGAACATGTCGAGTACCTGATTTTGAATAGCGATATTGAGAAGATATTTTCAAATAAGACTCAACCGCTTTAACTTTATCATAGAGGGTCTCTTTACCAGCTGTTATTTCACGTGTCAATTCCTCAATACTTTTTGGTATGTTTTCAGGCAATTAGGTGTATTGTTCATCTGGTACAACTAGTTTAGCCTGTTGTAGTGTTTCTTCTTCGTAATCTGGAGATTCGATAGACATAATGATGTCTTGAGAACCTGGATTTTGGTTCATATTTACTCGGTCAGTTGTTTCATTGTACTTATATAGAATTCTACCTTGATTTCCAGGTAAAGAAACCTTGCCGTAAGATATCGGTAAATACGTATTATCATAATAGAAATGCAACATTAAATCTTCAGGTTCCTTATAGCTATTTGTATACCCTTCTGGATTAATTAATAATGATGGGGTTGGTTCTCTTGTTTCTGAAATACTACTATCCTTATTAACCCACCCTTTACCTGTGTATTCCATTTTACTCTCGACTCGCCAATATCTTGGCGTTTTTTGTTTGACATCAAACACTAATGTATCATCATCTTTAACTGGCCCACCTAATTGACTATCATCTTCACCAAACCCAGTTCGTGCCATAAAACGAAACTTATGTTCATTGATAAATTCGTAGACACCTCGTTTATCTAGCTCTTGACGCAATGGAGCACTAGCTGTGATTAAAGCACTTTTTACCGGCATATATTGCACATAAATACTGGCTATTGCAATGAAAAGAGCCAGACAAATACTTAAGAGCATCATTGAATTGATTTTAACTTCACTATGCACTACCACTCGCTCAATTAAATAAATACTGACAATCATCACAATAGGAACGGTTACTGACAAATCATTAAATTCATTTAGCAATAATAAATACCCAACAAAAAATAACATTTGTGGTGTGATAGTAGTTGTTGTAACTTGCCATTCAAGCAGTAGGATAATCACAAATAGTATAATTGACATAATAGTTAAGTTATAATGATCCGAGCTACCTTCAAAAATAAAAGCAAATAAACTACGAAACCAATCAGTGAAAAAATAAGAAAATGAGTACAAATAGCCAGAAAATGACAAACTATACAATGTCATAACATAAAGCGGGATATATAACATTAACCTGAGTAAAAAATAGGGTAATAAGCTAACAGCAAGAGATATCCCACCAACAAATAACCAAATGATTGTCAGATTTTCAACATCAAATACTAGAGCAATTTCAGTTAATGCCACTGAATACATAAAAAAAGATAGTATACCTAATGCCCAATTTTCTTTAAAATATTTTATCATGCTATATCCCCACCTTCTTTTATATCTTGGTAGGTGATAGTTTGAATCGTTAGTGACGAATCACAATCACTAATTTCTTGTTTGATTCTCTCGGTTAGTTCTGGTACAAATACAATGGCACTTTTATTTTTCTCTCTTAAAAATCGGGCTAATTCGATGGTTTCTTTTTTTCGAATAGTAGCAAATGACATCACATCATCTATTTTCTCTTCATCAACCCCTTCACCTAATAAATAAAAAGAGGTTGGTGAGTGCTCAAATTGATTGTAGACATTATAAAACACGTCTAACATGGCCTCAAAATAAAAACTCGTTTGCCCATAGAAAACAAAAATTGGCAGTTCTTCTTTTTCATAAGAAAACTCTTTAACCATGATTTCTTGCTGTTTACTAGATACTTTCCAATCAACTTGTTTCATCGAGTCTCCATGAGTGTATGTTCTGTAACCTTTTATGTCATAAGAAGCCTCACCTAACGCTTGCTTTCTAAAAACAAATTGAAACAGCCTCATTAATCCCTGTGTGTTGGTAAATGTTTGAGGTAAAATATTCCAATCAACCGTGACATTTTGTTTATAATCCTTTAAAAACAAATAAAATAAGTCTCTAGACACTAACTCAACCTGTATTTCTTCATAATGCCCTCTTTGATTGGCTTGCCATTCGATTTGGATGGTCTCTCTTTTGCCAGTATACCCATAAATATATTTTGTAAACCCTAGCTCACTAATCGATATCTTTAATACAGGAAAAAAAACAACACCTGACATATTTTTTTGAATCGTCACCTCTGTTGTAATAGTTTCCTTCTTGCTCGTTAACAAATAATTATCAAGCTTAACACTGATTTTTTCAACGTCAGCTAACTTTATTCCTATAAAAGAAACGATTAAAGTCATCGACATAAAGACAATAAGAATCCATCCTATTGTCGTTAGAAACGTCAAAGTATAAAACAATACAACTAAAAATAATACAGTATAACTAATGAAATGAAGTCGATTTTTTACTTTGTATGACATAACTCACCTCTTAACTGGTATATCAATCTTCTCCAATATTTCTTGCAAGATATTCTCTTGTTTCTTAGTTCCTAAGTGTTTAAATTTTAGCCTGTGTGATGCAATATATGGAAAGAGATACTGCAAATCATCTGGTAATACAAAATCTCGTCCATTAATTAAGGCGAAAGCTTTCGCACTTTTGATAAAATCTTCACTCCCTCTAGGACTAATACCTAATTCTATAGCAGGATGTTTTCTCGTTGCTGTGACTAGTTCCAATGCATATGATGCAATGGATTCAGTAATGACAACATTAGAAGCCATTTCTTTTAAAATGGCAATATCCTCCAAGTTAATCACAGGTTGCACATTAATTAACGACCTATCTGACCCCATAATAAGTGATAGTTCATCATTAAAACTTGGATAACCTATCTGTAATTTCATCATAAATCGGTCTAACTGAGCTTCTGGTAAATGATACGTCCCTTCGTAGTCAATAGGATTTTGAGTCGCTAACACAAAAAAACTATCCGGTAATTGATAGGTATCATTATCTATTGTCACCCGTTTTTCAGCCATCGCTTCTAGCAAAGCTGCTTGTGTTTTAGGCGTGGTCCGATTAATTTCATCGACTAAACAAATGGTTGTAAAGATTGGTCCAGGATGAAACACAAATCGCTGCTCTGTAACATCAAAAATCGACACCCCTAAAATATCGCTTGGCAATAAATCTGGCGTCGCTTGAATTCTAGAAAAGTCTGTTTGAATTGTTTTAGCAAGTGTTTTTACTAACATTGTTTTACCGGTACCTGGTACATCTTCAAATAAGGCATGACCACCTGATAATAAACAAGTTAACGTTAGTTTAACAACATCATCTTTCCCTAAAACAACCTTTTTAACTTCATTTATAATTAAATTTATTTTTTCGACAGATTCTTGCATCAGATTTTCTCCTTTTGATTCGTTGTTATCAATATAGCATATTTTATATACAAATAGGTCATTTTATAAAGAATGATACTGAAATCAAAAAGAGGTGCTACATACTCACCTCTTGAAGTCTTTAAATATATGAAATTAATTTTTCAACATTTTCTTCTGACGTCCCCCAACTTGTAACAAATCTTATAACCATATGGAGGTCATCATATTTTTCCCATGTTGCAAACGACATATGCTCGTTTAACTCTTTAACTTGTTCGTTTGTCATAATGACAAATTGTTGATTTGTTGGTGAATCAAAGTATAACTCATAGCCTTTATCTAAGAAAGCTCGTTTAATTTTTTGTGACATGTCGACTGCATGCTTACTAATGTCAAAATAAAGGTTATCTGTAAATAACGTTAAAAACTGAACCCCTAGTAACCTTCCTTTAGCGAGTAAAGCGCCATGTTGTTTGACGATTGAAACAAATTGTTTAGGCTCATTGTTTTTAGTAAAAACAACTGCTTCTCCACATAAAGCACCTATTTTAGTTCCACCAATATAAAACACATCAGAAAAACGTGCAATATCTTTCATTGTCACATCTGCCTCATCACTAACCAATCCATAGCCAAGTCTAGCACCATCAATAAATAAAGGCAGATTATTCTCATGACAAACTCTCGACAATTCTTCAAGCTCATCATATGAATAAAGTGTCCCGTACTCAGTAGGAAATGAAATATAAACCATACCTGGCGTCACCATGTGTTCTTTGGTTTCATCTTGGTTAAATAAATCCAAATAGTCATTAACTGATTGAGCTGAAATTTTTCCTTTTTCAGATGGTAAGGTTAATACCTTATGGCCACTATACTCGATGGCTCCAGCCTCACGAACATTGATATGCCCAGTTTCTGGTGCTAGTACTCCTTCAAACTTATCTAAAACAGAATCAATCACAACTTGATTTGTTTGAGTTCCACCAACTAAAAAACGAATGGAAGCATTAGGACACTCTATTAATTCTTTTATTTTTTCGATTGCTTCTTCTGAATAGGAATCAGATCCGTAACCAAATTCCTGTTCCATATTTGTTTCGATAAGCCGATTTAAAACTTTTTCATGAGCACCTTCAAGGTAGTCATTTGCAAATGATATCATCCACATACCTCCATTTCTTATTTTTCAAACGATCAAATTAGATTATCCCTTGATTATACATTTATATTTTGTTTAAAAAGGATATATTTATAAAAAATACTCATTAAATATTAATTGTATCTTAATTTATTCGTTTTATTAAGTCAAATAATTTTCATAATTATTTCTGAAAAATATGAACCAATTCTGAGGAAATGATATAAAATATCTATCATTTATATAAAATATGGATATTAAAAGAATGTTCAAGAATTTTTATAGTTTACTTAATTAAAAATATATGATAAATAAATATTAGTTCATTATATGTTTATTATAATGTTATATAATAAAGTGATATTTTTAAAGGAGATACACGCATGATCAATTCAAGAAAATCTTCAAAGAAAATGGCCTACCTTGCGACAGCCATTGCAACAAATACATTACTAGGTTCTATTATCACGTTCTCTGGTGTACCCTTTTTATTTTTAGATTCAATTGGTACGATTTTTATTTCATCACATTTTAAATTAAAATATGGTTTACTGACAGCTATTGGAACACACTTTTTACTATCTGTCATTCATGGCCCACTTGCACTTCCCTTTATGCTAGTCAGTCTTTCAATTGCCGTTGTCTCCCATTTTTTTAAATCATTTATGCATTCATACAAAAAAGCCATTTTGGCAGGTATCATCATTGCCCTGATTGGCGCATTTTTTAGTACACCAGTTCGAATTGTGCTTTATGGTGGATTCAAAGGAATTCAAAAATCGGCAAGTGACTTAGTTTTTATTTTATTAAATCACTCTGGCTATACTTATATGGCTTCAGTTTATTTCAGTACATTTGTTGATATGGTTGGTGATAAAATCATTTCTTGTCTTCTTATTGCTTATTTAACCAATCTAGCTCCTTTTAAAAAATATCTGAGAAAATTAAAATGGTGAGGAAGTATAATTATGTCTAGTCAAGAAAGAATACTCACGATTTTTATTCGACTGCTTCAAGGGGATACTCTATCTAAAGTAGACTTGATGAAAGAATTTCAAAAAAACGGTAGCACTATCCAACGAGATATAGCCATTATCGATGAGTTACTTCATAAATTAAATTCAAAACTCCCAATTTCAAAATTTTCACCCTTTAAAGAATTAGGAGAAATTAATCGCAGTAAAAGAGGCTACTATCAACTAACTGAATTTAAAGAACGGTCTTACATGGATGATTATGAGTTGTTTATGATTTTCAAAGTATTATTTGCTAGTAGAGGGTTCCACAAGCATGACTTAGAAAAAATTTATCATAAATTATTTACAAGTGTGGATGACAAATCCATTATGGATAAATTACTGGCTAATGAGCGTTTCTATTACGATGGTGTACCGGAAACAGATATCTATCCTTCTTTAAAACTATTAGTTCAAGCCATGCTAAATCAACAAATGGTCGAATTCACCTATACAAAAAATGGTGAAACAAAAGTGTTTAAACGGCAACCTATTGATATTTATTTCTCTGATTTATACTTTTTTATGATTTCAGCAAAGCATACTGCCAAAGATGACACAGATTTTAATGAATTAAATAAGTTTCGTATTAACAATATGAAAAAAATTAAAGTATTAAATGAACGGCAATCACTTGATTATACAAATCGTTTTCAAGGTGGTATTTTGAGAAATCAAACGGCTTTACCTTTTTTTGGCGAGCCGATTACATTGATTATTGATTTTTATTATGACCCTGTTTATGTACTAGACCGCTTTCCAAATTCTGTTATAAAACAGGTTAATAAAGATGGCAGTCACCGTATAGAAATCCCAGCTAACAATGGTTATGGCGTGAAAATGTGGTTGCTTGAGCAAGGATCTCATGTAAAAGTCATCTCACCAAAGTACATGCAACAATACCTTGTAGATAACATGAAAAAGACACTATCATACTATGATATTAATCTAAATGAATAAAGACGAACCTACTTTATCAATAGATTCGTCTTTTTTTATCGGCTTAATTTATTCCACACAGTTAGCGTGTCTTTCATTCCTTTTACGTTGTGAACTCTTACTATCTCCACTCCTTTTTCCAATGAGAAAAGAGAAGCTGCTACTGTTCCGAAATCTCGTTCTTTTGGTTTATCTTCATTAATTAAGTGGGCGATTGTCCGTTTTCTAGATACCCCGTAAAGTAATGGATAATCCTCATAACGACATTTTTCTGGATAAGATAAAATGAGTTCATTATCTTCCATTGATTTATGAAATCCAATCCCTGGATCAAAACAAATGTTTTCTTTTGGAATATTATACGATTGGCATTGTTCAATTTTTTCTTGATAAAACTGAGCTAAGTCATCAAAAATGGATACCTCTTCTTGGCGCGAGCGTGAATGCATGATAATGACTGGCACATTATAAGATGCCACTACTTCTGCCATACCATCCATATCCATTCCTTTAATATCATTGACAATATTTGCTCCAGCTTCGATTGCTGCTTTTGCCACTTCAGGAAAATAAGTGTCTATTGAAATAGGAATATCACTAAAATCTCGTATCGCTTCAATGACTGGTATAACTCGCATCATCTCTTGATTTGTAGCAATTTCGACATATCCTGGTCTTGTTGATTGACCCCCGATATCAATAATATCCACGCCATCAGCAATCATCTCTTTAGCATGAGTAATGGCTAAATTGACATCACTAAAATCACCACCATCTGAAAAAGAATCTGGTGTCACATTTAATATGCCCATAATTGGTTTATCTTTAAACATGTTAACGCCTCCGTATTAATTCATTAAACGCCTGATTTCTTGGACTAAGTTCATCACGTTGCTCCATACTAAGTAACGAAAGAGTCTGAGTGTATCCGGTTGGAATTAAAATCGAATCAAACCCATACCCGCCACCTTCACAAATGGTCTTTGATACCCGTCCTGTTAATACTTTTTCGACAATGACTGGTTTATCTTCAAGGTTATATAAAACTAAACTAGCATGCAATTTAAATCGTCTGTCACTCTCGTGTTCTAATAAATTCAATAATTGCTCGTTCATTTGCCTGTCTGTTAATCCCTTTTCAAAAAAACGTGATGTCTGAATCCCCAACTTATCAGGAAAAGCACACAATTCTAATCCCCCATCATCTCCTATGACAGGTTTTTGAATGATTCTCGCAATCTCCTTAGCCTTAATCAACGCATTTTCTACATAGGTTTTACCATTTTCCACGACATCAATTGGTTCACTATATGTCGTATAAGATTCTATCGTTTCACTTGGAAATGCCAGTTGTAATTCGCGTATTTTATTTTTATTATTACTAGCTAAAATTAACTGCATGACTAGTCTAACGCTCGTAAAAAGTCGTTTTTAACATCTTTATCTTCTTTAAACACACCTTGATAATGGAATGTTTTCGTCACACTACCGCGAGCTTTTACACCACGCATTGCCATACACATATGCTCTGCTTCAATCGATACGGCAACGCCTTTTGTTTTAACTTTTTCATTGATTAAGTTGGCAATTTGAATCGTTAAATCTTCTTGAACATTTGGTCGTTTCGCACAAAATTCAACCATTCGAGCCACTTTACTTAGACCCAATACTTTATTATCACTTGGAATATAGGCAACGTGTGCTTTTCCAAAGAATGGCAATAAGTGATGCTCACACATTGAATAAAACTCAATATCTTTAACCAAGACCATGTCATCTTCATTTAAACTTGGAAAGACTTTGTAGTTTGTAAATTCTTTTTCTTGAACTGAAGAAAAGACTTCGGCATACATTTTCGCAACACGTTTTGGTGTTTCTTTTAATCCATCGCGATCAACATCTTCTCCAATCGCTGTCAAAATCGTCTTCACTGCTTCTTCAATCTGCATTTGCTTTTCTAATTCCATCCTAATCCCAACTTTCATTTGTCTGTCTGACCTCATCAGCATTTCCTGATAACTCAATCCATTCATCAAGTGATTTTCCTTTAATTATTTCTTTAGTGTAGACATCTTTTAAAGGAATCAACACAAAAGAGCGTTTCGTGATTTCTTTATGTGGAATGATTAAATCAGGTGTTTCAATTTCTAAATCGCCCATTAACACAATGTCAATATCTATCGTCCTTGGTCCCCATCTCACCAATCGTTCTCTATCTAAATTCGCTTCGACGTCATTCACCGTTTTTAATAACTCATGCGGAGACAATGTTGTTTCAATTTTTATGACAGTATTTAAATAATCATCCTGTGGTACATCACCATATGGATCTGTTTCATAGATGTCTGACTTACTTAAAACACTAATCTCACTATGTTGATTCAACTGTTCCACTGCTTGTTTTAGATAATGAAGTGAATCCCCCATATTACTTCCAAGTGCCAAATAGGTTTCCATATTAATAATCTCTTTCCATTTCTATTTCGACATTATCAAAAAAACCGGCAATTGGGACATGATATTTTCTCGTTCTAACTAGAGCATGCTCAAGCATATCACCATATTTTTCACCTAATATATCTAGCACATGGTAAGTAACAGCTTCTATCAAATCAAATGATTTAGATTCCAACGCTGTTTTGACATCTGTATACACATCAGCATAGCTAATAGTTTGATGTAAATCATCTGTTTTACCTGCTTTTTCTAGCGGTAACGTCAACTCTATATCTAATTCTAGTTTTTGTCCTAGTACTTTTTCTTCTCCCATTACACCGTTATACGTATAAACTAGCATGTTATTAATTCTAACTTTTCCCATAATGATCTCCTTACAAATATAGTATTGGCAATCCTTAGTGCTATTATACATAAAACTGTCAAAAAAGAGTCATTTTTGGTATAAAACCAGAAAAAAAACCTTATCTAAAAGAATCATTCCTTCTAGATAAGGTAAAACGATTAGTTCGATAAATCTAATTGCAACATGTAATCATCAATTATCGCAGACAAATCAGAGATAGACTGCTCACTGTATGAACTGTCATATCCGCTTGTCATGATGGTGATAAAGTACGGTTGTTTTTTATCTTTCACTAAGGCAATGTCATTACTGACTGTATACATTGGCATCCAACCTGTTTTATGTGCCACATCAACTCCAGGTAAACCAACATCCACACCATCATCAAATGTGCTATTTTGTATCCACTCATAAAGTAGCTTCATATTTTTATTAGAATCTTTTTCTTCGTATACATATTCCATGGCTTTAGTTAAAATTCGTGGCGTTGAAAACACACGGTTATTTGGTGATTGAGGATCTAGTTCTGCTAAAAATTGAACAAAATTTGGTTCCCCTATGTCATTCAACAGCATTAAATAAGCCACGTTATCACTGTATCTGATAACTAATTCAGCCAACTGCTTAATCGTATACTGTGTGCCGATTGGTTCAAATTGAATAATCCCAGTGCCATCAATTTTAAAATTCGCTGTATAAGTTAACTTTGTGTCTAAATCTATTTTTCCTTCATCAGCTAACGTCATCAAGTAGGCAATAAATGGTAACTTAATACTACTAGCTGTTCGTCTCACTTTATCCCCATCATAACTATAAGAATAATCATGATTGACAGTTTCAAGATACACGCTAACATCGCCACCATTTTGAGCTAAAAAATTGTCGATGGCTTGGTCAAGCTGTTTGGTTAAAGCTTTTGGTTTTAACTTTTTGACTCTTTTCTTTTCTCGCTTGTCAATATACTCACTACGATGCGATAAATATTTTGCTTCAATAAAACCTTTAGGAGGGTCACTTACTATTTCGACCCAATCAGTGTCACCTTTAACTGGTTTGACATTTACGACTGTCCCTTTTGGCAATTTATCTTCACTAACTTGTTGTGTTGCTAAATCTGTCAAAGGATAAATATGGTCTGATACAACCTGTTCTTCATCAAATATGCTTTTCTTTTCTTTGTTACTTGCCTCTTTTTCTCCGTTTGTTTTAATTGAAATTGTCTTTTCAGTACTTGATTTGCTTACTGCTACTGTTTTTTTAGATGCATTGACACCTTTCACTAACTTTACTGAAAACCCTGTAACGATCCCTAACACGACTAACATCCCCACTAAAATAACAATCCTTTTTTTCAATCAATACTCTCCCAACTATTTATATAATAATATCCACTCAATCATGATAGCACATTCATTTTCTATTTATCTACTTTCTATTAAAAATAAATCATCTATTTATAAAGATAACGCGTTCAGATGTTTTTTCTTTCAATTTTTTAGGATAAAAAAAACCAACTATCCATCAATACAAATAGCTGGTTCAATCTTTTATTTTTTAATGACTAAATCAATTGCTTCTTTGATTTTTTCATCACGGTCTTCTTGAGTGATTGATTCTTCTTCGATACAATCAATCAAATTTTCAGCCACAACGACACCAATTGCTCTATCAATGCTTGAGCGGATAGCAGATAGTTGCACCACAATATCACGACAACTTTTGTCCTCATCTAACATTTTAAGAACTCCCCTAATTTGTCCCTCCGAACGCTTCAAACGATTACTAACTTTTCTTTTTGTGTCTTCCATTGTGTCCACTCCTTATTTTTTATGAAATTCCGTTAATTGCCTTATATAGTAGGTATGATCCATCCAAGTTTTTCACGTCATAACCCATTTGTGCAAGCATACGTTGCGCAATATAACTTCTTTGCCCACTTTGACAGCTTAAAATGATTTCTTTGTCTTTTGGTAATTCATTTGCACGTTGACGAATTTCATTCAGTGGTAGATTAACAAACCCTTCAATCGTTCCTTGTTCAAACTCTTCAGGTGTTCGTACATCAACTAATACTGCTCCATTTTCTTTGGCCTGTTCTAATTCAGATAATTGGATATTTTCGGCTAATCCTTCGATAATGTTTAACGCAGCATAACCAACCATATTCACAATATCTTTTGCTGATCCAAATGGTGGGGCGTAAGTTAATTCTAATTCTGGTAAATCTTCAACAGTCAATCCGCCTTTTATCGCAGTAGCTAACACATCAATACGTTTATCAGCACCCTCTTTACCTACAGCCTGTGCACCATAGATTTTACCTGTTGTTGGGTTAAATATCAACTTTAAGAAAATCATGCTAGCACCAGGATAGTACCCTGCATGGTTTTTTCCGTCAACATGAACGACATGATACTTATAGCCTAAATCTTTGACTTGTTTTTCTGTTAAACCTGTTGAAGCAATCGTTTGTTCAAACACTCGAACTATCGCTGTTCCGATACTTCCTTTATTTTTACGTGGCATACCAGCAATCACATCAGCTACCTGACGACCTTGACGATTGGCTGGAGAAGCAAGTGCAATCATCGCATCTTCATTGTTAATTTGATTTTTTACAATAATTGCGTCACCTACTGCATAGATATCTTTAACACTTGTTTCATAAGAATCATCAACTAAGATACCCCCACGCATACCTAACTCAATACCAGCAGATTCAGCTAGTCCATTTTCAGGTCGCACCCCAACAGACATTAAAACTAAATCAGTCCCTATTTTTTCACCAGTGTTCAATACAAGTGTTTGACCGTTATTTTCCATTGCCACAACACCTTGACTAGTCAATACGTTCACACCTTTAGCACGTAACTCGTTTGTGATAAAAGATGCCATTTCAGCATCAACTGTTGGTAAAACATGTGGTGCCATCTCGATAATCGTTACTTCTAACCCACGATGAACTAAATTTTCTGCCATCTCTAATCCAATAAATCCTGCCCCAATAACCACAGCCTTTTTAGGTTTGTGATGGTCTAAATAGGTCATCACGTTGTCAACATCAGGCACATTTCTTAATGTGAATAAGTTTGTTGCGTCATTAATGCCATCTAAAGGCGGAATAAATGGTTTTGCTCCTGGTGATAGAACTAATTTATTATAGCTCATTACTTCTGTTTGACCGTTATGTGATAATGTCACTTCTTTTTTATCTGCATCAACAGAAATCACTTCTGTTTCAACTTTTACATCCAAATTAAATCTAGCTTTTAATTTTTCAGGCGTTTGAACCAATAAGTCATCACGATTGCTGATTTCACCTGATACATAATAAGGTAAACCACAGTTCGCAAATGATACATATGGTCCTTTTTCAATAATCACAATGTCCATCTCTTCATCTAAACGTCTTAATCTTGTTGCCGCAGACATCTCACCTGCAACGCCGCCTACGATAATTGTTCTCATAATTATTTATACCCCACTTTCAATGTTCCATTCCACATCATCATGCCACCTTCAATGTTATAAGCATCAACATTTTGACTAACTAAATACTGTGTTGCACGTTTACTTCTTGGTCCTGAAGCACAAACCACATAAACTGTTTTTCCTTTTGGTTTATAGGATTGTATTTTATCTAGAGGAACATTTTTTGCTTTTGGTATATGACCTTGCGCAAATTCTTCCGGACTTCTCACATCTATTAACTCGATCGGTTTTTTCAACTTTTCTTGTAATTCTTGTGCTGTAATACTTGGTACTTTTTTAAATAAAAACATATATGCCTCCTAGAGTTTTGTGTCTTACAAACTCAATATACCCCCTACCCTATAAAAAAGAAAGTATTTTGCTCATTTTTTTAATGTATTTTTTACCTATTTCGACTCTTAATGGGTTTAAAAATCACTTTTATCTGATAAAATAGAGAAAGATTAGTAAGTTTGAAAAGAGAGGTAGTTATATATGTCGTCTTTCGACAAAAAAAACAACAGAACAACACTACTACGAAACGCAAGTTAGTGAAGAAGAATATTTAAATTGGTACAAAAAACAACATTTCCCTACACAAGATATGCCATCTGTTACCGTGGACAATGTTTTATTTTGTTATAACAAAGAACAAGATGCACTAAAAGTATTGCTAATAAAACGTAATACACACCCTTTTAAAGACTCATGGGCTTTGCCTGGTGGATTTGTTACACCAGGAGAAGCAACTGCTGATAGTTGCATTAGAGAAACAAAAGAAGAAACAAACGTTGAAATAACTCGGGAACATGTAGAACAACTCCATACATTTAGCACACCTGGACGTGACCCTCGTGGTTGGGTTATTACAGTCAGTTACTTAGCGTTTATTGGAGAGGAACCGTTAGATGCAGGAGATGAAGCCGCACAAGCATCATGGTTTGATTTAACACGTGAAGGCGAGTTGCTACAACTAACTAATCATTCAGATGCGACGATTTGTTTAAATCTTACAACTGGTGAGTCAATTGGCGAAGACTCTCTAGCCTTTGACCACGCGAAGATTATTATT